>CALZTP010000011.1 GCA_945829115.1 uncultured bacterium
GGAGATATAACACATACGTTGAAAAGGGAACCAGCCAAGGGCGCATAGATTGTGTACTTGAATGTCCAGAATATGTCTATATCTTTGAGTTTAAGCTAAATGCCACAGCAGAAGTTGCCTTAAAGCAGATAGAGGAAAAGGGTTATGCCCTGCCGTATGCTACTGACAGTCGTAAGCTCTTCAAGGTAGGCATCAGCTTCTCTTCAGAGACTGGCACTGTCAACGACTTCGATTATCTACCGAAGGAATAATAAAATCTTTTTATGGGATTACGGATGATTCTGATTTTTCTGAGTGTTCTTAAATTCAGTAAAATCAGTGTCATCCGTAATCTTCATTAGGTTCTGTAATTCCCCATAGAAAGTCAAGGTTAAGGTTGTTTCTGTTGACCTTTGGTCTTCCTCCTTCTTGCAAGGCATAGCCAAAGCAAGCTTTGTCTCTGCTCTTAACCCCCTTCAGTTCCTCAATGGTCTTTTCACCCCCTTCGGTTCCCCCGACCCTTTAAATGTCATTTATTGGGGACAAAGATATACAAAATTTCGGCAACAACCAAATATTTTGCCAATATTTTGAATTAATGAGAATAGAAAATCATTGTTTGTCGTCTTTTTCATGAAATCAATGTAGTATTTTGGCTTTTTACGCAACATATTACATCCGCGCCATCCAAATAGATAATACCATCAAATTCATTTCCATCACATCGCCGTAAATTTCTGTGGTATTGATATTGGTGTGCCACCAAAAAATGCACATACATTGCAGTTCTATGTTGAACTTGCATTGTCTTAGTTGTCTGATTATTTTTTAACGACAACAGAGCCTAACTTTTAAAACACATAAGAAAAAAATGGTGTGTTGAGATTATATGCGGATGTTGGGAGAAATATTGCTGAGCCGTTGGTTTAGTAAGGTTTAAAAACGATAAAAGGCAGTAAAAAATACTGCCTTCTGTACTCCGACCGGGAATCGAACCCGGATCTACTCTTTAGGAGAGAGTTGTTCTATCCATTGAACTATCAGAGCTGGTTATGAATTATATAAGACAAAGCTGAAACAAATGATTTCGTTTCATGAGGAACGATGTCCATCACGAAATAATCCCTCGATTTATCCCACCTGACAGCCTGGCTTTACATCGGCAGAGGTGGTTGTTACAGAGAGTGTGCCATCGAAGTTTACCGCAGAGAGAATCATTCCCTGACTCTCCTCACCCATCATCTTTCTTGGTGCGAAGTTTGCGACGAAGAGCACTTCCTTTCCAACGAGAACGGAAGGGTCTTCATAGTAAGCAGCGATGCCAGAGAGGATTGTGCGTCCCTCAGGAGTACCGTCGTCGATGTGGAACTTCAGTAGTTTCTTTGACTTCTTCACCTTTTCGCAAGAAGTGACACGACCAACACGAATGTCGAGTTTCTCGAATGTCTCAAAGTCCACGTTCTCTTTTACAGGCTCAGGAACAAACGAAGCCGCATCGTTCGCCTTCTTTGTGTCCTCAAGCTTCTGGAGCTGAGCATTGATAACCTCGTCTTCTATCTTCTCAAAGAGAAGAGCAGGCTCTGCGAGTTGCTTTCCTGCAGGTAGAATGTCCATAGAGCCAAGCTGATCCCACTCAAAGTAGTCCATGGCGAGCATCTCGCGAAGACGAGCAGAAGAGAATGGTAGGAATGGTTCGAAGGCAATGGCGAGGTTTGCCGTGAGCTGCAGACAGACATGGAGAATGGTCTCTACACGAGCCATATCAGTCTTTGCCACCTTCCAAGGCTCACACTCGGTGATATATCGGTTTCCGATGCGTGCGAGGTTCATAGCCTCTTTCTGTGCCTCACGGAATTTATATTGCTCGAGAAGGTTCTCAACGTTCTTCTTAACATCGGTGAACTCAGCAATGGCAGCTTTGTCGACTTCTTGCAGTTCTCCGACAGCCGGAACCACGCCACCAAAGTATTTCTTTGTGAGCTGGAGTGCACGGTTTACGAAGTTTCCGTATATTGCCACGAGCTCAGAGTTGTTACGCTCCTGGAAGTCCTTCCATGTGAAGTTATTGTCTTTCGTCTCTGGAGCATTTGCTGTGAGCACATAACGAAGAACATCCTGCTTCCCAGGCATATCCTCAAGATATTCATGAAGCCAGACAGCCCAGTTGCGAGAAGTGGAAATCTTATCGTTCTCAAGGTTCAGGAACTCATTGGCAGGAACATTCTCTGGAAGGATATAACCACCGTGAGCCTTCATCATAACAGGGAAGATGATGCAATGGAAAACGATATTATCCTTACCGATGAAATGAACGAGACGAGTGTCTTCGTCCTGCCACCATTTCTGCCATGTTCCCCAACGCTCTGGGTTTGACTCGCAGAGCTCTTTTGTGTTAGAGATATAGCCAATAGGAGCGTCGAACCAAACGTATAGCACCTTACCCTCTGCACCCTCTACAGGAACAGGGATGCCCCAATCGAGGTCGCGTGTCATGGCACGTGGCTGGAGGTCAAGGTCGAGCCAAGACTTGCACTGTCCGTAGACATTTGAGCGCCATTCCTTATGACCTTCAAGAATCCATTCCTTCAGCCAATCCTGATAGTCGCCGAGAGGGAGATACCAGTTCTTTGTTGGACGCTTCACAAGTCCATGACCAGGGTTGTTCTTATTGGTAGGGTTTATGAGTTCGTCTGGAGAGAGTGTAGCACCACATTTCTCACACTGGTCGCCATAAGCACCCTCAGCACCACATCGAGGACAGGTGCCAACGATGTTACGGTCGGTGAGAAACTCCCCTGTTACCTCATCGCAGAACTGCTCCTCTACAATCTCCTGCATCTTTCCATCGTCGTAAAGCTTACGGAAGAAATCGCTTGCAAACTGATGGTGGATAGCAGATGTTGTGCGACTGTAGATATCGAACGAGATGCCGAAGTCGGCGAACGACTTCTTTATGATATTATGGTAGCGGTCAACGACCTCCTGAGTAGAGATGCCTTCCTTTTTTGCTCGGATGGTTACGGGAACCCCGTGCTCATCGGAACCGCACACGAACATCACCTCCTGCTTCTTCAGACGGAGGTATCTCACATAGATATCAGCAGGTACGTATACTCCTGCAAGATGGCCTATGTGTACTCCGCCGTTTGCATACGGCAATGCTGCGGTTACTGTAGTGCGTTTTTTGTTTCCCATTTGATGTGTTTCTTTTTTTCGGTGTGCAAAATTAGTACATTTTTTTCATATTTAGGCAATTATCTGAAAAAAAATTATTACTTTTGCAGAAAAATTTGATTTTAAGCGAAAAAAAGACAGAAAAATGCTATGGATGAAGAGATTTTGCTGTGGGTGAACTCACATTACACCGATTTCCTCGATGCCTTCATGCCCATTATGACACACCGTTTTGCATGGATTCCCATGTATGTCGCACTCGCATACGCCATTCTAAGAACTTTGGGATGGAAGAAAGGATTGCTGTTTGTTGCTGCCGTGGCGCTGACAACAGTCTTTGCCGACCAGATAGGAGCCTCTGTCATAAGACCATGGGCAGCGAGAATGCGACCTTCGAACTTAGAGAATCCAATCTCTGAGATGGTGCATATTGTTGACGGTTACAGAGGAGGAGCATATGGAATGCCTTCCTGTCATGCGGCAAACACCGTTGGCTTGCTCACGATCTTCCTTCTTCGTTTCCGGAGCAAGGTGTTTGGAAGTGTTCTCGCCCTCTGGGTGGCGATGCAGATGTATTCAAGAATGTATCTCGGCGTTCATTACCCTACAGACCTTCTTGCTGGAGGCGTGTTGGGCGTGGCAAGTGCTTTCTGTGCATATTATATATATATGTACGCAAACGAAAAACTCTTCAACGATCAACCCAATAGGCAGAAAATAACATTTGAAAAGATTCCAACAACCGTCTTCGCAGTAACTTTGCTGGGCATGTTCATCGCCGCTTTTATGATGTCTTGAACAAAGAGTGAAGAGATTGCTTTTGACGATGAGAAACGAGTAATAATGACCAGATTATACGGAAAATGTATTTTAATGTTCTAAAAAAAGTTAATTATATGCTTGTTGCACCGAAAAGGGAGATGTTATACGAATAAAAAGGTGTAACTTTGCATGGAATTTAGGAAAACGACTGTTGCCGCGATGGTGGAATGGTAGACACTGGAGACTTAAAATCTCCTGGCCCGAAACGGCCGTGCGGGTTCGAGTCCCGCTCGCGGTACAATAATAGTCTGAAAAAATAAAACCTGTTGAAAGAATATCTAATTACTATTTTTTTTGATATGTTAAAGAAACTTGTTCTCCCAATCGCAGCTGTTTCTGTGCTTGCGATGACTTCATGCTCAGGAAAGCTGGGCGCACTATCAGCAGATAATTTTAATGTTGTGCCAAACCCTATGGAGACACAGGGTGGCTATGTTCCTGTTACCATCAATGGAAACTTCCCAGAGAAGTATATGAAGAAGAAGGCTGTGGTAACGGTTACTCCAGAACTTCGTGCTGCAGACGGTTCTGTGCTCCGCGGTGTTCCTGCTACATTCCAGGGCGAGAAGGTCATGGACAACAACCAGACAATCAGCTACAAGCTCGGAGGAAGCTATGCCATGAAGGCAGAGTTCCCTTATTCAGACACATACCACAAGAGCGACCTTTACCTCACTTTCAACGCATTCGTTGGAAAGAAGCAGGTTGAGGTGCCAGCAGTGAAGGTGGCAGACGGAATCATTGCTACTTCAGAACTCTATCGTCTCGCAATGGCTCAGAAGGGTGGATGCATTGCACTCGACACCTTCCAGAGAGTTCGTCAGGCACGCCAGTCAGCAAACATAAAGTTCCTCATCAACCAGGCACAGCTCCGCAAGAACGAGCTTCAGAACAATAGCGTACAGGCATTCGTAGAGATGCTCCGCACTATCAACAACGAGAAGGAGGCTTACATCCTTTCAAACATCGAGGTAAAGGCATACGCTTCTCCTGATGGTGGCGAGAAGTTCAACGACAAGCTCGCATCAAAGCGTCAGGACGTTACAGAGAAGTATGTAAAGAATCAGCTTAAGAAGATCAAAGCTGAGGCTACTATCGCAGGACAGTATACAGCACAGGACTGGGAAGGCTTCCAGCAGCTCGTTGCAGCAAGCAATATCCAGGACAAGGAGGTTATTCTTCGCGTGCTCTCTATGTATCAGGATCCAGAGGAGCGTGAGCAGCAGATTAAGAATATGAGCGCCGGATTCCGTGAGCTTGCAGAGAATATTCTCCCAGAGCTTCGCCGTTCTCGCCTTATCATCAACTACGAGACTGTAGGTCGCAGCGATGAACAGATTCAGGATCAGTACAAGGCAGATGCTAAGCAGCTTTCTATCGATGAGATTCTCTATGCTGCTACTCTCAAGGGTGCAAATGCTGAGGAGATCTACAAGACTGCAGCAACTGTTTACCCTAACGACTACCGTGGCTACAACAACGTGGCAGTACAGGCTCTCAAGAAGGGTGACGTGAAGACAGCTACAGAGTATCTTGAGAAAGCTCTCAAGGTAAACGCAAATGCTCCAGAGGTAAAGGCAAACCTTGCACTCGTTGCACTCAAGAGCGGAAATGTTAACAAGGCTCAGGAACTCATTGCACAGGCTATCGACGCAAACGACTATAAGTATGCTCTCGGCACATTCAACATCGCAAAGGGTGACTATGCTACTGCTGCAGAGAACCTCAAGGGTCAGAACAACAACATCGCTGCCCTTGCACAGATTCTCAGCAAGGACTATGAGGGCGCACGCAACACCTTCAAGCAGATTGGCAACAATGGTGATGGCATGACCGACTATCTCCGTGCTATCATGAGCGCTCGCCAGGGCAATGCATACGCTGCAAATACTTACCTCAAGGACGCTATCGCAAAGGATGGCAAGCTCGCTTTCTACGCAGAGAACGATCTTGAGTTCAGCAAGGTAAAGTAATTTCCAAACAATACTATTATTGTAAAAAGAAATTGCACGCCTACTTAAGAAAATAATCATACAATGTTGTGTTGCCAGCAAGGAAAAAACTGGCGGCACAACATTTTCGTTTCTTTTTTATGGTAAGGAATCTATTTATACTACTCACCCTGGTTCTTGTTTCCTGCGGACCTGACGGCAAGCATATAAAGCTTGACGGGCATCTGCTGAACATGAACCAAGGTGAGTTTCTCGTATATAGTCCAGATGGGGCTATCGTTGATGTAGACACAATCACAGTTGCTGGAGGAAGGTTTACATACGAAGGAGAATGCGTACATGAAGGAGTGTTAGCGGTTATAATGCCGAACGGACAGGAACTGCCCGTCTTTGTGAGTCCAGGAAATAGCTTCTCCATTGACGGCGATGCCCACAATCTGAAAAATGTTAAGGTGAAGGGCGGAGAAGAGAATAAGCTCATGAACGAATTCCGTGAGACCATCGTCAATCAAGACAAGGACTTCTTGCCGCTGAAGGAGATAAAGACGTTTATAGAGAAAAATCCAACGTCGGTTGTTGGGCATTACCTCGTTAGCAGGTATCTGCTCTCACAGACTCCTGACTACTCCACTGCAAAGCCACTCCTTGAAAAACTGGCGAAAAGTCAGCCAGAGAATGCTACGTTGAAAGTTCTTGCTGATCAAGTGGCAGATATGGAGAAAGTGGCGAAGGGTAAAAAGATACCTTCTTTCTCTGCCGTTGACTTTGATGGAAAGACGGTGACAAATACCGATATCTCTAAAAGTTTGTGGATTGTTGTTAGCTATGCCTCTTGGGACTTTGAAAGCACAAATCAGGTAAGGCGTATAAACAGCATACGTCGTGAAGAGAAAAAAGAATGGAAGATTCTTGCCATCTCTCTTGACGGCAACAAGACACAGTGCAAGAATGCTGTCAATATAGACAATGAAGACGATATTGTTCTCTACGACGGAAAGATGTTGGAGACGCCAGCAGCAGTGAAGTTCGGCATTCATCAGTCTGGAATAGCCGTTATTGTTCGTGACGGAAAGATTCTTGAGAGAAATCTTTATGGTGAGCCGCTTTATGACTATTTGAAGAAGTTGTAGGTGGAACAGCATTAGAATACGATTCAATCATTATATAAATGATTTTGCACACCTATTTGCTCTTGAAAAACCTATTTCTAAAAACTAATTCTCTTAGACCCTATGCTTGTAAAGACATATTGTGCCGCTGTCAATGGCTTGGAAGTAGCAACTGTAACCGTTGAGGTTAGTGCAGTGAAAGGAGAGAAGTTCTTCCTCTCTGGATTAGGCGATGAGGCAGTCCGAGAGGCACAGAGCAGAATCTATTCAGCAATAACAATCAACAATCTCCATTATCCTGTAAAGAGGATAACTGTGAACCTTGCCCCTGCCGACCTAAGGAAGGAGGGGTCTGCCTTCGACCTTCCCATTGCTATTGGCATCCTTGCTGCCGACGAGCAGATTCAAAACACTATGCTCTCACAGTATATGCTTGTAGGAGAATTGGGACTTGACGGGAAACTGCAACCCATCAAGGGTGCATTGCCTATCGCCATTCGTGCTCGTGCAGAAAAGTTCAAGGGATTGATTGTTCCGAGGCAGAACGAGCGTGAGGCTGCGGTGGTGAACAACCTTGAGGTCTACGGAATGGAGAATATCATGGATGTGGTGATGTTTCTCAATGGACTCTCTAACCCAGAGCCTGTTTTTGTAGATACAAGGAAAGAATTTTACGAACATCAGGAGAAATTCGACCTCGACTATGCTGATGTGAAAGGGCAGGAGAGCGTGAAAAGGGCATTTGAGGTGGCAGCAGCAGGAGGGCACAATCTCATCATGGTAGGACCTCCAGGTAGTGGAAAGTCAATGATGGCAAAGCGCCTGCCCTCTATCCTTCCTCCACTAAGCCTCTCTGAGAGTCTTGAAACAACTCAGATTTATTCCATTGCGGGAAAAATGACAAGGGAAGACTCGTTGATCTCACAGCGCCCTTTCCGTGCCCCTCACCATACTGTCTCACAGGTGGCACTTGTCGGTGGAGGAACAAACCCTCAGCCTGGAGAGATCTCGCTTGCTCATAACGGTGTCCTTTTCGCCGATGAGCTTCCTGAGTTCAATAAATCCACTCTTGAGGTGTTGCGACAGCCTTTGGAAGACCGCAAGATTACGGTTAGTCGTGCGAAATATACGGTTGACTATCCTTGCTCGCTGATGTTCGTGGCATCTATGAACCCTTGCCCGTGCGGATATTTTGGTGATCCCACTCACAACTGTGTGTGTACTGTGAACCAGATTTCGAGATATATGAACAAAATCTCAGGACCTTTGCTCGACCGAATAGACATTCAGTGTGAGATACAGCCAGTGCCTTTTGAGGACCTCTCGAAGCTGCAGCCAGGAGAACCGAGTGCGGTTATAAGGGAAAGGGTAGTGGCAGCAAGAAAGATTCAGGAACAGAGGTTTGCTGGAATAAAAGGCATTCACTGCAATGCACAGATGACGGAGAAGATGCTTCAAGAGTTTGCACGCCTTGACGACGAAACCCTTGAAACTCTAAAGATTGCCATGCATCGCCTTTCGCTCTCGGCACGTGCCTACAGTCGTATTCTTAAAGTGGCGAGAACAATTGCAGATCTTGCAGGCAGTGAGAATATTCAACGTGAGCATGTTGCAGAGGCAATCAGCTACCGCAGTCTCGACCGTGGTGACTGGGCAGAAAGGGCATTGTAGAAAGACATTTCTCAAGAGTAAACGAGACGTTGAGAGGAGAAAATTTTCCAGGGGAAGATGAAAACTGTTAAAGAAAAGGATTCTTCTTTAGGGAAAAATGAAAACTGTTGAAGGAGGAAGACACTTTTCAAGAAAGGAGAAAAAGAAGTAGGAGGTACAGCGACATTTGTTTTTCTGCTGTACCTCCTACATTGCGTTTAGTCGTAGAAGCCTGGTTGTTTGTATTCAATGCCCAGTTCACGATCTACAGTGGCGATAATGCCCTGCACCTGTCCCATGGCAAACATTCGACCAAGAAGAGTGTAGCCAGAGTTGTGGCCGTGGCTTGTCTCGTCGAAGACACCTCCTGGCTCGTCTGTGAATGTCATGCCATGATCGACACGCATAGGAAGGCGGCGTCCGGAGTTGCACTTTCCTTCCTGCTCAGCCTTCTCAAAAATCCTGCAGAGCTCAATAAGGTCTCCACGCCCTCCGAGGTGTGATGCCTCTGTGAAGTTTCCGTTCGGGAAGATATGGCATGAACGCAGATGCACGAAGTGTGTTCTGTCTGCAAACTTGTTTGCCATCACCACACAGTTGTTATGCTCACCAGCAGAAAGAGAACCGGCACAGAACGTAAGACCATTGTGCTTGTTTGGTACGGCATCGAGCATCCACTGAATATCTTCAGTTTTTCCAACGATTCTTGGAAGTCCGAAGACAGGGTAAGGAGGATCGTCAGGATGCACACACATGTTTATGTCGTACTCATCGCAGATAGGCATGATAGCCTCAAGCCAGTATTTCATGTTCTTCTGAAGATGCTCCTTGTCAATGCCATCGTAAAGCTTCAGCAAGTCACGGAACTTCTGAACAGGAGCCTCGTCACCCTCTTTGAAGTTACCAGAGACAAAGCCCTGCGTCTTTATGATGATGTTCTGAACGAGCTCATGGTCTTGCTCTGGAGTGGAGGACTTCTTCATCTCGTCTGCCTCTGCAACGAGGTCCCGACCCCAATGGTGCTCTTTGCTGAACACCGCCCAGTCTTCTCGGGCTCCCTCACGCTTCAGGATATGGATATCGAAGTATGCTAACACACCCCAATCCATGTAGAGGTTGTTGGCACCATTTGGATTGTCGTGTGAAAGGTCGGTGCGTGCCCAGTCGAGCACAGGCATGAAGTTATAGCAAACGCACTTGATACCCTCTTCTCCGAGGTTTCGGAGGCTTTCCTTATAGACTTCTATCTGATGGTCACGGTCTGGACCTCCATATTTTATTGTCTCCACAACAGGTAGTGACTCTACTACGCTCCACGTCATTCCGTAGCTCTCAATATATTCTTTCAGCTCATGGATCTTCTCCCGAGTCCAAACTTCACCGAGCGGTACGTCGTGAAGTGCAGTAACGATGCCTTCTACACCTATTTGTCTCAGTTGGGCAAGAGTGATTTTGTCTTTCTTGCCAAACCATCGCCATGTTCTTTCCATAATATAAAGGTTTTAAAAAAGTAAAGTGTGGGGAATACAGGTTGAATTACATTGATACAACATTGAAGCCGCCGTCAACGACAGCAACAGTACCAGTAACGAACTTCGCAGCATCTGCCATGAGATAGTGGATGGTGCCACAGAGCTCCTCTGGCTCTCCCATGCGTGAGAACGGAGTCTGACGAATAACGTCCATGCCACGCTGAGTGTATGAACCGTCAGGGTTTGTCAGCAATGAGCGGTTCTGCTCTGTGATAAAGAATCCTGGAGCAATGGCGTTTACACGAATGCCCTCACCGAATTTCCTTGCTGCCTCTTGAGCGAGCCATCCTGTAAAGCTGTTAATGCCTGACTTTGCTGCACTGTATCCGCAGACGCGTGTGATAGGTCGGAATGCCGACATTGATGAGAAGTTAATGATAGAGCCCTTGCCCTGAGCCGCCATAGGCTTCAGGAAGATCTGTGTTGGAATGACAGTTCCAGTGAGGTTAAGGTTCAGTACAGTCTGGAACTGCTCTGGTTGGAGGTCGAAGAAAGTCTGATCAGGACCGATTGTCGCTCCTGGCATGTTTCCTCCTGCGGCATTCAGCAAGGTGTCTACACGACCATATTTCTTCACGATATAGTCGCAAGCCTCCTGCATGTTCTCTACGCTCATAACGTCCATTTTCACAAATTCGCAAGAGCCACCAGCAGCAGTGATGTCTGCCACAATCTCCGCGCCAACAGTTTCTTTCCTGCCGCCAATGATGACCTTTGCGCCTTCAAGAGCAAGGTATTTTGCGATACAACGTCCGAGGATTCCTGTTCCTCCAGTGATTACTACTACGTAGTCTTTGATATCAAATAGTTTATGCATAGTATTTTTTGTCTGTAATAAAACAAAAGTGATAATCTTTTATTCCTTTTTTCTTTCTGTGGTTCTCATGACGATGTTTCTTTTCCCGCTATGTATCTCTTTCCACCAGAAATGTATTTCGTCTGTGTACCTACAGAAAAAGACACTGCCTACAGGTTGTGTAGGGACAGTGCCTCTTTTTTTCTTTCAGCTTCTTTCCTGAAGATTAGAGAGCTGCATTGAGCTCGGCTCCAGCCTTGAACTTCACAACCTTCTTAGCTTCAATCATGATCTTCTCCTTGCTCTGTGGGTTGATTCCCTCACGTGCTGGACGCTCGCTAACAGCGAATGTGCCAAAACCAACGAGAGCAACTTTGTCGTTAGCTGCAAGTGCTTCCTTGATAGCATTAAGAGTAGCGTCAAGTGCCTTCTTTGAATCTGCCTTTGTAAGACCTGCTGCAGCAGCAATCTTATCTACCAATTCTGTTTTGTTCATAGTGATGTGTATTGTTATAAATAAATAAATGATTAGGTTCAATAGTAATTCAACCGCAAATTTAGCATTAAAGTTTTAGAAAACAAACAAAAATGTGAAAAAAGTTATTAAATACAGCGAAAAAACTCATAAATAACGGTGTTTTTGCTGTTTTTCAACAGTTTTTTTGTACTTTTGCACTCTAAAAAATTTAATAAAGAGATTTCTTATGTTCAGACAGATACCCCCAATCACAAAGAACTTATTAATTATTAATGTCTTGGCATTCTTTGCGCATGTAGTGCTGAAAGACCACGGTTTCAGTATGAACGACACGTTCGGACTTCATTTCATCATGGCGTCTGATTTTCAGTTCTACCAGCTGTTTACATATATGTTCATGCACGCAAACGTGTCACACCTGTTCTTCAACATGTTTGCGCTTTGGATGTTCGGATGCACCATAGAGCGAGCATGGGGCTCACAGCGGTTTCTCGCATTCACTCTACTCTGTGGAGTGGGAGCAGGAATCTTTCAAGAGCTTGCACAGTTTGTCTCTTATGCCGTTCAGGGTCTTGCTGCTTATGACTCCGTGAATATCAGTGGCATGATAATGTCCATGGACAGCTACCTGAATCAATGGAATACCGTTGGTTTCTCAGGAGCCGTTTATGGTATTCTTCTCGGCTTTGGCATGACATATCCTGAAGAGAGAATTTTTGTCTTCCCTCTTCCATTCCCTATCAAGGGTAAATGGTTTGTGTGCATCTATGCTGCCATAGAACTGTTCTCCGCCCTCAGTACTTCTAACGACAATGTAGCTCATATTGCCCACCTCGGAGGTATGGTTGTTGGCTTCTTTATTATTCGCTATTGGAAATACAAGTACGAACATCGCTATGGCTCCAGCAACTTCCAAGGGTGGGACGGCTATGAGATAAAGTCTCGCCAGTCGTTCTTTGGGCGTGTGAAGCAATGGTTTCGTGACTTTTCAGAGAACACCTTCCGTTCTTCTTCTAACTCTTCCACTGACTCTGAGGAAGAGCGTGAAAAGAAACGCCAGAAAGAGATAGACCGTATTCTTGATAAAATTAAGCGAAACGGCTACGACTCTTTGACAGATGAAGAGCGTCGGAAACTCTTCGATAGGAAATGATTCTTCGATAGGAAACATATATTTGTGAAGTAACAATACTTTTTCATGAGCAAAAACTTCATGCGTAAAAAACTCTTTATAAGTAGAAACTCTTCATGAGCAAAAATACTTCTTTGAGAAGAATACCCATACTTGTAGAGGAAAGAAAAATATGAAAAAAATCACAAAGCGTATATTCGTCATTGTCAACATTGCGGTTATTGCCATGATGTTGGCAACGGGTTTCGCAGCTGCAATAAATCCTGTCAGCCACCCCTATCTCTCACTGCTTGGATTTGCTTTCCCAGCCTTCCTCGTGGCGAACATCGGCTTTATGGTGTTTTGGGTGTTTGTGGCACCGTCACGACTCCTCATTCCATTTGTGGGGATGATTCTCGCCTATAATCCAGTGCAGTATTACTCTCCGATAAACGGCTATTCCGAGACTCCACAGGGCTCTCTAAAGATACTGAGCTATAACGTTCTGAATTTCAGTAGTGAGACAATACCCCAAGATGGTCCACATCCTATCCTTCAATACCTCATAGACTCCAAGGCAGACATTATGTGTTTTCAGGAATATGTGCGTATTGGAGGGCACGACTCGCTGTGGAATGTGATAGACAGCCTTTATCCTTACCATGAGGAAGTGTCATCTACGGGATCTGCTGGTCCTGGCGGTGCTGTTGTGGCTGTTTACAGTAAGTACCCGATTCTTTCCAAAGAAAATATTGATGTGGAGACGAGAGCAAACACCATTGGTGCCTTTACGCTCGATGTTCATGGCGAGAAGGTGAACCTCATCAATGTGCATCTTGAGTCCATCGGATTCTCTGAGGAAGAACGCCAGCAGTTCAACGATATTGTCAGGGGAAAGAAAGAAAAGAGCGAGATAAAGCGCGAGGCAAAGACGATTGTGGCAAAACTGGCTCAATCGGCAGTCGTTCGTGCTCCTCAGGCAGACAAAGTTGCTGAGTTCATAGAAAGTCGGAAGGGGGAAAGAGTGATTCTCTGCGGAGACTTCAACGACCATCCCCTCTCTTATGTCCACCACACCATTTCACGTCATCTTACCGACTGCTATCGCAGCTCTGGGCATTGGCCAGGATTCTCTTTTCATTACTATAGCATGTATGTGAGAATAGACAATATCATGTGCTCCGAGCACTGGAAACCATATGGTTGTGTTGTAGACAAAAGTATCGCTTATTCCGACCATTATCCCATTTGTTGCTTTCTAAATGAGGAAAATAATGCGGAATAAGGCACTTTTTCTTGCTCTTTTGCAAAATATAACCGCGAAATTTCTTTTATTTAAATAAAAATAACTAACTTTGCACGCGTATTGTGTGTTATCGAAAAAAACAAAACAAAAATACAACTATAACAAAATGCAAAACAAAGGAATTGTAATCGTAACAGCAGTCCTCTTGGCACTGGCGAGCATCTTCTACCTTTCCTTCTCTGTAGCCACAAGCTATTATGACAGTAAGGCAAGTGAGATAGAAGACCCAATCGCCCAGCAGGACTACAAAGACTCAGTAAAGTATCTGGGTGTTTACACTTACCAAAAGTGTCTTGAGACACAGGTAGGTCTCGGACTTGACCTCAAGGGCGGTATGAACGTAATCCTTGAGATTTCAGTACCAGACGTTATTGACGTGCTTGCTGACCATAAAACAGACGCAGCATACACAAAGTCAATGTCTGAAGCAAAGAAGGAAGAAGAGACAAGCCAGTCAGACTTCATCTCACTCTTCATCAAGGCTTACCAGAAGAATGCTCCTGGACATCGCCTTGCGGAAATCTTTGCAACACAGCAGCTGAAGGGAAAAGTTTCAACACAGAGCACCGACAAGGAGGTGGAGGCAGTTCTCCGCAGTGAGGTACAGGCAGCCATCGACAACTCTTTCAACGTTGTTCGCAACCGTATCGACAAGTTCGGTGTTGTGCAGCCAAACATCCAGAAGCTTGAAGGACAAGAAGGTCGTATCATGGTTGAAATGCCAGGTGTTCGCGAGCCAGAGCGTATGCGTAAACTCCTTCAGGGCTCTGCAAACCTTGAGTTCTGGGAGACTTTCAACTCTTCAGAGATCATTCCTTACCTCGCACAGCTCAACCAGCGCATTGCCAATAGCTCTTCAGAGTCTGCTGATAGCGTAAAGGCAGAGACAGAGGAGGTGGCAGAGGCTGCAACAGCATCTGCAGACACTACTGTAGCAGAGGCACAGCCAAAGTTCCAGCTTAAGAAAGAGGAGAAGAAAGACGCTGGCGTGGCTGCTAAGAGCGCACTCTCTACTGAGCAGCAGATAGAGCAGGCAAAGAAGCAGAATCCTCTCTTCGCTGTGCTCCAGACAACTGGTGGTGGCAGCCTTTCTATCGTTGGCTATGCAAATCTCCGCGATACAGCCTATATCAATTCTATCCTCAACACTCCTGAGGCAAAGCAGATTATCCCAGCAGACTGCCGTCTCCTTTGGAGCGCAAAGCCAGCTGATGGCATTGACGCAAAGAACATCTTCGAGCTCCATGCTCTGAAGGTTACAACAAGTAACGGTCGTGCTCCTCTTGAGGGTGACGTGATTGTTGATGCAAAGGATGAGTTCGACAACTTTGGTCGCCCTTGTGTATCTATGCAGATGAACTCTGAAGGTGCACGTCTTTGGGCACAGCTCACAAAGGCAAACGTAGGTAAGGCAGTGGCTATCGTGCTTGATGGCGTTGTTTACTCTGCTCCTCGCGTGAACAGTGAGATCGACGGTGGTAACTCACAGATTTCTGGTAACTTCACTGTAGAAGATACAAAGGACCTCGCAACAACTCTTAAGTCAGGACGTATGCCTGCCCCTGCACGTATCGTACAGGAAGAGGTTGTTGGACCAACACTTGGTGCACAGTCAATCCAGCAGGGTCTTATCTCTTTCGTGATCGCATTCATCCTCCTATGTATATATATGGTACTTATGTATGGCTTCATACCAGGTATCATGGCTGATAGCGCACTTATCGTGAACCTCTTCTTCACAGGCGGTATCCTCGCTTCTTTCCAGTCAGCACTCACAATGCCTGGTATCGCTGGTATCGTCCTCACACTTGGTACAGCCGTTGACGCTAACGTGCTTATCTACGAGCGTATCAAAGAAGAAATGAAGAAGGGTCTGGGTATCAAGGAGGCTCTCCGTGCAGGTTACAGTAATGCGTTCTCCGCAATCTTTGACTCTAACTTCACATCTCTCATCACTGGTGTCATCCTCCTTACAATCGGTACTGGTCCTATCAAGGGCTTTGCAACAACTTGGATCATTGGTATCTTCTGCTCATTCTTCACAGCGGTATTCCTCACACGTCTCATCTATGAGAACCGTTTGAATAAGAACAAGTGGCTCGGACAGACCTTCTCTACTTCCATCAGTAAGAACCTGCTCCAGAACACCAAGTTCCACTTTATGGCAACAAGCAAGCGCAGCTTCACCATATACGGAATCTTTGCTGTGCTCTTCATCGTGTCATTCTTCGTGCGCGGACTCTCACGCTCCATCGACTTCACTGGTGGTCGCAACTATGTTGTGGCATTCGAGAAGGCAGTAGAGCCAGAACAGGTTCGCGAGGCTCTCAGTGGCGCTTTCGAGGGATATAACGCAACTGCTCTTGCCCTTGGTACTGATGGCAAGACAATCCGTATCTCTACCAACTACAAGATTGAGTCTAACGACCCTGCTGTAGACGACGAGACAGAGCAGATTCTTTACAACGTACTTAAGAAGGCAAACCTCGTCGACCAGAAAGACCTCGCTTCCTTCAAGAATCCAGATATCCGCGAAGGTGGATCAATCATCTCTTCCACAAAGGTTGGTCCTTCTGTTGCTAAGGATATCACACACGGAGCAATCATCTCTGTTATCGTGGCACTTGCTGCCATCTTCCTCTACATCCTCCTCCGCTTCCGTAACGTAGCGTTCTCAGTAGGCTCTGTAGTAGCACTTGGCATTGATGCACTCGTGGTAATCGGACTCTACTCAGCCCTTTACGACTTCCTGCCGTTCTCTCTTGAGATCGACCAGACATTCATCGGTGCTGTGCTTACTGTGATAGGTTACTCTATCAACGATAAGGTGGTTGTGTTCGACCGTATTCGTGAGAACCTCAAGCTCCATCCTAAGCAGGATCTGCAGGTGACATTCAACTCATCTATCAACCAGACCCTCGCTCGTACAATCAATACATCTCTCTCTACACTCCTTGTATTGCTTTGTATCTTCATCCTTGGCGGAAACAGCATCCGTAGCTTCTCATTCGCAATGATTCTCGGTGTTGTATTCGGTACTCTCTCTTCTATCTTCATCGCTGCTCCAGTAGCGTTCAAGACTCTCGGAAGAAAGATCAAGGAAGTTGAGGAGTAATCCTACTTCTCGAAAAAAACATTACTGGCGATTTCAGTCGCCAGCAATAATACCTTAAATCTCATGTCGGTTTATTTATCCGACATGAGATTTTTATATATATTCCAGAATTTTTGTATAGCTCTATACATTCATATCATGGTTATATATTACGCATATATGTTCAAAAGCTTAAAATACGAATTCTTAAGTATATAGACTACAGAATATAAGATTTTTGTTTTTAGGATATAAATAATTGAAGTATGATCAGACAATGTCTCATTCTCTTTGGTTGTCTTGCCCTCGGCGAGGCAATCGTAGCGCTTACGGGTGTCAAGCTGCCGTCAAGCATTATAGGTATGCTCCTTCTCACACTATTTTTAAAGATAGGTATCGTGAAGCTGGAATGGGTGAGAGGACTAACAGATTTCCTTATTGCTAACCTCGGGTTTTTCTTCGTACCACCCGGAGTGGCGTTGATGTTATATTTTGATATTATTCAGGCAGAGCTAATTCCAATTACTGTAGCAACTGTTGTTAGCACGATATGTGTGCTTCTCGTCACAGGTCATACCCATCAGCTAACGAAAAAGTTCCTCGAAAAGAAGAAGCACTAAATTCCAGAGCAACGTAACCTCTTGCGTCACTATAACTGAACATTTCTAATATATTCTCAGTATATTCTCAATATATTCTCAAAATATTCTCATCATATTCTCATCATATTCTCAATATTCTCAATATATACTCAGCATATACCCAGCATATACTCAGCATATACCCAGCATATACCCAGCATATACCCAGCATATACCCAGCATATACTCAGCATATACCCAGCATATACACTGAATGTTATTTATATTGTACTCGGCATATCGCCCTACAATTTCCGTGTACTGTATAAACTTTTTAAGGTAAAAAGAAAATGTTTCGTACAATAATCACAAATCAGTATTTCCTTCTGGCCCTTACCTTTGGTACATTCTTTTTGGCAAAGATAATCCAGAAGAAGAGTGGATGGATAATTCTCAACCCCATCCTCATAACAATAGCATTGATCATAATGTTTCTCCTTGTTGCTGACATCCCATATTCCGTATATGCGGAAAGTGGAAAGATGATAGAGTTCTGGCTAAAGCCAGCTGTCGTAGCACTTGGAGTGCCCCTTTATCTCCAATTATCGTCAATAAAGCAGCAGTTTCTGCCTATCCTCCTCTCTCAGCTTGTAGGATGTTTTGTTGGTATCGTATCTGTTGTTCTTACAGCTAAGGTGCTCGGAGCATCAGAAATTGTAGCGGTGTCGCTGGCAAGCAAGTCAGTCACCACCCCAATAGCGATGGAAGTAACACAGACACTTGGCGGCATACCGTCTCTAACAGCAGCCATAGTTGTCATCACTGGTCTACTTGGTGCAATAACCGGATTCCGCGTTCTTTCTGCAGGACATGTGAGCAATCCAATGGCTCTCGGACTCTCCATAGGTGCTGCCAGCCATGCGGTAGGCACCTCTGCGGCTATGGATCGCAGTCCTTTCGTTGGTGCCTATGCCAGTCTTGGCCTCACACTCAATGGCATTCTCACAGCCCTTCTTACTCCCTCTATCATAGCAATGATCATGTAGGGTCTGCTCCTTGCTCAATGGTGTTTATCACCATTCCAGCGATAGTGAACCCAAATATTCCAACAATATGTGCCATAGAGCCGTTTATCTGCGCCTTTTTCCTGTCGGTGACAGTGCTATCGATGGTCATCCCATCTGTCGGCTGCTCACGAAGACGGCAGATACACCCCTCTGTGCCACATAGTCCTCCCTCACCCTTGTTCTCCCTCACTTCTTCGCTATAAACGCATAGGAATGTTCTTCTTAGAGGTATTCTCGATTGTTTTATCCTCTTTCTGAGAATAGCTCCAAGAGGGCATCCTCTCACCTTCCAGAACTCTGCTACCTTCACTTGTGTAGGGTCAGTCTTCAATGCTGCTCCCATTGACGAGAAAAAGATGGCATCTGTTTCAGTTGCCTTTCTGATGAGCAGAATCTTATCTTTTAGGCTGTCGATAGCATCGATGATAACGTCATAGTCCTTCAACTGGAAGCTATCTGCCGTTTCCTCATTAAAAGGAATGTTCATAGCAGTTACCTCAGCATCAGGATTTATCTCCACGATTCTCTGCTTTACAGCCTCCACCTTCGGTGTTCCCACCGTTCGACTTGTTGCTATCACCTGGCGGTTGATATTCGTTGTACACACCCTGTCTGAGTCAACAACCGTTATCTTCCGTATTCCAGAGCGCACAAGTGCCTCCACGCACCATCCTCCCACGCCTCCAATACCGAACACGATCACCCTTGTATTCCGAATTTTCTCCACGACATCATGTCCCAACAGTCGTTCCGTACGCCGTGATATTCCGTCTTCGTAATTACTGCTCATAATCTTGTTATTAAAAAATAGTGTACCTCCAATCATTGTAAAACCTTTGAAAAAGGTATAGTCCAAATAACGGTAGTTCCCTTGTATAGGTAGTTCCCTTGTATAGGTAGTTCCCTTGAATAGGTACTTCCCTTAAATAGGTAGTTCCCTTGTATAGGTAGTTCCCTTGAAAAGCAAGAAGTCGTGAGCAAGAATAATTACTTTCACTCACGACTTCTCGATATACTATCTTACCACACTCTTGCGCGTGATTTCTTAGCCAGGAAGAGCTTGTCGCTCTTCTTTATGTTAAATGCTGCGTACCACTCATCGATATGTGGCAGAGCACCATTTACACGAGCTACGGCAGGAGAGTGAACATCAATGTTCAGAAGCATGTCGACATATTTCTCACGGAAGTTTCCAGACCACAGACGAGCATAGGCAAGGAAGAAACGCTGTTCTGGAGTGAATCTGTCGGTCTTTAGAAGTTCTGCAGAACCGTCTGCCATAGCGTTGTGGAGAGCACGCATAGAAATGTTCAGACCACCATTGTCACCAATATTCTCTCCGAGAGTCATCTTCCCGTTCACACAACGTCCGTTCAGCACCTCTACCTTTGAGAAATACTCCTCGAGCACCTTTGTGCGCTTATCGAAGTTCTGTTTGTCGAGTTCTGTCCACCAGTTTCTCTGATTTCCCGTCTTGTCGAACTGGCATCCTTGGTCGTCAAAGCCGTGGCTCATCTCATGACCAATCACCACACCGATAGCACCGTAGTTGATGGCATCGTCAGCATTTGCGTCGAAGAACGGAGGCTGGAGAATTGCTGCTGGGAAGCAGATTTCGTTTGTTGTAGGATTGTAGTAGGCATTGATGGTTTGTGGAGACATGAACCATTCGTCAGTATCCACTGGCTTATTCACCTTTCTGTTTAGCTCGTCAAGCCAGAAATACTCTGAGATATTCGCAAGGTTTTCATAAAGAGAGAGGCGGTTGTCAACAGAGATTTTTGAGTAGTCCTTCCATTTGTCTGGATAACCAATCTTTACATGGAAGTTGTTCAGCTTGTCGAGAGCTTGAGTCTTTGTCTCTGCACTCATCCAAGAAGCCTCAGTGATGCGCTGACCAAGAGCCTTCTGAAGATTTCCCACGAGAGTGAGCATACGCTTCTTGCTTGACTCAGGAAAGTATTTCTCGCAGTACATCTGTCCGAGGGCATCGCTGAGCACTTTGTTCACAAGGTTTGTGGCACGCTTCCAGAGTGGGTCGTCCTGACTCTTTCCTGTCATAACCTTCTCATACTCGAACTTCGCATTGCGGAAGTTCTGTGAAAGGAACGAAGCTCCACCGTCCAGCACTTTCAGCTCTGCATAGCTCTTTAAGTCGTCGAGAGAAGTCTCAGCAAGTATTTTCTCTACCTCGTGAATAGGCTCTGGCTGTCCGATGTCTACAGAACTGAAAGCAGGGTATCCAGCCACCCAAAAGATTGTTGTCCAGTCTATTCCTGGGTATTCTGCGAGTAGCTGGCTGTATGGCATCTTATGGTAGTTTGCCTTTACGTCACGAAGCTTCACATTGTCATAGCTTGCCACAGCGATACGCTTCTCAATGGCGTAGACAGCCTCCATCTTCTTCTCTGACTCTTCTGCGCTATATCCCACGAAGGCGAGAAGCTTCTTGCAATACTCTTTGTAAGCCTTGCGAATGGCAAGTGTCTGCTCGTCCTCGTTTAGGTAATAGTCGCGCTGTGGCATTCCAAGACCACCCTGACCGATAGAGACAAGGTTTTGGTCTGCTTGCTTCATATCTGCACCAACATACCATGAGAACATCTGTACGTTCTCCCCACGACGAGTTAGCTCAGCCATAGTGCGTTGATAGTCCTTGACATCTTTTACACCACGTATTTTCTCAAGGAGTGGCATCAAAGGTGTATAGCCCTCTTTCTCACGGCGCACAGAGTCCATCATGAGGTTATAGAGCGTACCAATCTTCTGGCCGATAGAACCAGGTGTCTGCTCTTTCTCCGCAAAGGCAAGAATCAACTCTTGCATCTGCTTCTGGTTCTCCTCGAAAAGTCGTGTGAACGCACCGTTGTTCACCTGATCGTCACGAAGAGGGTTGTTCTTCTGCCATGTGCCAGCAGCATACTCCAAGAAATTGTCTCCTGGACGCACTGCAGTGTTCATATCCTCTGCAGGATAGCTGTTCAGCGTCTTCTGTTGTGCCATAGCGTTGTTTGTTGTCATAAAAGCGAATGTGCACAAAGCGATTGATTTAATGATTCTGTTATTCATATTACTTATGTTGTTTTTTATACTATTATCTTCACGAGGATAAAGCCACCAATGAGCAGCCATACGTAAAGGGCAGTGGCAAGGTAGAATGGCTTTGCTCCTGCCTGCTTGAACTTCTCTATGGAGGTATCACTGCCTAATGCCGTCATTGCCAGCGTCAGCATGAAGGTAGAGACAATCTCAATGATGTGCAACGATTGTGTAAGCCATTCTTCTCCAGCCCATTCAGCCTTTAGGAAACTGTTAACACCAATCATTAGCAGGAAGATAAATGCAAACCATGGCACATTAATCTTTGTCTTCTCATTGCTCACATTCTTCTCCTTTCTTGAGAACAGCCAACTCATGGCAAGAAGTGCAGGTACTAAGAGCATCACGCGCACCATCTTCACGATAAGAGAGTCGGTGGCAATCTCAGGGCCCATGGCATTTCCTGCTCCCACAACGTGCGCTACCTCATGGAGCGTGGCTCCAGTGTATACGCCCATCTGCTGTGTGTTGAGAAATTCGTTCAGCCCAAGGCGGTACATGATAGGGTAGAGAAACATCGACAACGTACCGAAGATCACTACCGTGCTCACGGCAACAGCCGTCTGGTGTGGCTTGCCTTTCGCAATTGGCTCAGCGCCTAACACAGCAGCAGCTCCACAGATAGCAGAGCCCGTGCTCGTCATGATTGACGTCTCTCGCTCTATGCCCATCTTCTTTCCTAACCAGATTCCAAGGATTAGAGTTACTGCCACCACGATGCAGTCAACAATGACCGCCTTTCCACCTACGGCAATAACATCTTGGAAAGTGAGGCGAAAGCCGTAGAGAATAATTCCGAGTCGTAGCATACGTTTGCTGCAGAACTTTACTCCTCCATCCCATTCTTTCGGTTGCTTTGATCGAAGTGTGTTGGCATACACCATACCGAGGAGTATACCTACAATCAGCGAACTGAACGAGAGTGCCTTCACTGCTTCCAGTCCAGCGATATACCATGCCATTAGCGACATAACTGCAATAACGGCAAAACCTTTTACTGAATTTGAATTCATATCTTGAAATATTTTTTTTTATTTATTTGAGCGAAGAGTCTTTTTAAGCAAAGAATCTTTTGAGTAAAGAACTTTTTGGAGTTGAGAATTTTTTTGGGGTTATGAAAGTTTTTTGGGGGGGTCCAGAAGTTTATTTTGAGTGCAAATATAACAAATATTTCTTAAATTCCTTGCATATCTTCCTAATTTTTAATATTTTTGCACCTTATTAAATAAAAGCCTATACATACATCAAAAAAATGAGCTCAATAAAGAACCTTTTTGCACTCCTATTTCTTGCAATTTTTTCCATTGCACCACTTTCTCTCTCAGCGCAGCGACTGTTTCATATTTCCAGAAGTGTGAATAGAAACCTCGTTTGCTACGACGTAAACCAAAAAAACAATGTTCTTGACCAGAAGAACCCCATTCATGTCTATTGGCATAACCGCACGGACAATCCTGGTCATGAGAATGAACTTTCGTTCATACAACGGAAGCTTGCCTACGGCTATAATGTTCTCTCAAAGGGTAACAACGAGGTGGAGGTGAAGCTTACAGCATACAAGAAACGCTCGCTGAAGGTGTGCATGCACAAAGGGAAATGGATTAGCAAGATAAACATCAATGGTAAGCCTTCGCAGCTTACAGAGATACAGGTAAAGACAAAGGAGGGCAACCCACTCAACGTTTTGTATATCAA
Organism: uncultured bacterium; assembly: GCA_945829115.1. Lineage (GTDB taxonomy): Bacteria > Bacteroidota > Bacteroidia > Bacteroidales > Bacteroidaceae > Prevotella. The sequence goes on from CALZTP010000011.1 coordinate 23,446, forward strand.
CCTTGTTGGAATCTCTCTCGCTGACGGGTCAAAGCAGATAGAGAAGATAGAGAACAAATAGAACTGCTTGGCAGGGGTGTTCTGCTTGACAACAGTGGTGTTCTGCTTGACAACAGTGGTGTTTGCTTGGCAACAGGGGTATTTGCTTGAGCTGGGCATTCGATGCCCAGAGTATTGACGGCATAGCAGATTACAAACATGGCAGGGGCGTAAGCCTGGAGGGGTGTTAGCAGGTATGGGTGTTAGCAGGTATGGGTGTTTGGGTGGCTGTGCTATCTGTTTGTTACTGTAAGCATGCCGAAAGGACCAGTTGTGGAGCAGTGGTAGCGGTTCATGCCTTTCACACCTCCTTCAGAAGTGCAGATGCCGTAGTTGTTCATGTCGAACAATCTCCCGCATGTTTCGCATTTTGCTATTCCTGCTCCGTCAATTTTCAGAGGTCGACTTTTGAGCGGGATGGCATCAGGATTGTAGCACATGGGGCATTCTCGGTCGTAAGCCATAAATTCGGAGGTAAGAGTTCCAAAGCCCACAATAACAGCATTGTTCATTCCCAACTGTCGTGTTGTGCGTAGGTCAACGGCAGTGAAGTTCACACGAGACTCCTGCCCAAGATTATTTGTGAACGCATATTGCTTCTTCAGTTCATCTGACGAGATTATGCAGAACACTCCTGGAGACATTGCGTTCATGGCAGCTCCGAGGGTAGAGTTCTGATGAATTGAATTGTCAATCACGAGATGACATGGATAGCGAGTGTATGTCTCTGAATCAGAACATGCCATTGTTGCTGTCAGCATTCCTGCCAACAGCAACAAGCGTATATATGACTGTAAGAACCGTCTTTTTCCCATTCTTTTTTATTCTTTTCCAGCAAGAAGTTTTTTCTCTGCCTCGTCAACACGCTCAAAATGGAACTGCGAGAGGATATCGTTCATGAGCGCTACAATACGGTCGTTGCAGAGATTTCCTATTGAACCCTCGTGAGTGTGACAGATGTTCTTGTTTGGAGTGAAGCAACCCCTCTCAATGTCCATGCCAACCTTCTTGTAAGCATCGCGGAATGGCATACCCTCTGTGGCGAGTCTGTTCACCTCCTCAACAGAGAAGATGGCATCGTACATCGGATTCTCTAAGATATCGTCCTTCACCTCCATTTTGTTGATGATATATGCCGCCATCTGCAGACAGTCCTTTATTTCGTCGAAGGCAGGGAGGAACACCTCTTTAATGATCTGCAGGTCACGGAAATAACCGCAAGGCAGATTGTTCATGATGAGCGTAACCTGCTGAGGTAGAGCCTGCAACTTGTTGCATTTCGCACGAATCAACTCAAAGACATCTGGGTTTTTCTTATGAGGCATGATGGAAGAGCCTGTTGTGCATTCCTTTGGCAGCTTTACGAACGAGAAATTCTGTGAATTGAACAGACAAGCGTCGAATGCCATCTTAGAGATTGTTCCAGCCACAGACGCTAATGCGAATGCAACGTTCCTCTCCATTTTGCCTCGTCCCATCTGGGCATAGACAACATTGTAGTTCATGCTGTCAAAACCGAGCAAGTCGGTGGTGAGTTGACGGTTTAGAGGGAACGACGAACCGTAGCCAGCAGCTGAACCGAGGGGATTCCTGTTTGTCATGCGGTAAGCGGCCTGCAGGAAGAGCATATCGTCTGTAAGCGATTCTGCATACGCACCGAACCAAAGTCCGAAGCTTGACGGCATTGCAATCTGCAGATGGGTATATCCCGGCATGAGCACGCTCTTGTATTGCTCCGATTTCTTTACCAGTTCCTCAAAGAGAGAGTGCGTCTCTGTGACTGTCTCACGGAGTTTCTCGCGTGTGAAGAGCTTCAAGTCGACGAGCACCTGGTCGTTTCTTGAGCGTCCAGAATGTATTTTCTTTCCCATATCACCGAGACGCCTTGTAAGCATCAGCTCCACCTGTGAATGCACGTCCTCGATGTCGTCTTCTATCACGAACTCACCTTTTTCGCAGATGGCATATATCTCTCGAAGTTCATGCAGAATCTGTGGTAGTTCCTCGTCGGCAATAAGGTTTATGGTATTGAGCATAGTGACATGTGCCATAGAGCCCAATACGTCGTATTTTGCGAGGTAGAGGTCCATCTCCCTATCTCTGCCCACTGTGAAGCGTTCTATCTCCTGATTAATGCTATAGTCTTTCTCCCAGAGTTTCATTGTTCTTTTTTTTTGTTGTAAGTAGGTGATGCAAGGAATAAATAATTTTGCACACCTATCTAAAAATATATTCTACATAAACTGGAAAGGCAATCCAGAAATCATTTCAGCGAACTGATTCACGCCGTCTTTCAGTTTTGAGCCAACCATCATCTTCATCATCATATTTAGCTCCGCCTTTAAGGTGACACGGATTTTTGAACCTCCCGAAGATACAGGAAGCATCTGAATCCAGAGATTGGCATCGAGTGGAATGCCTAATGCCTTGTATTTCACACAACGGTTTTCTTCTGTCTCTTCTATCTGCATGCACATCTTTCCCATCATAGGAATAGGGAAGGTGATGCCGTCGTTGTCTATTTCCACATCCTTCAGCTTGTCAAGCATGGAAGGGTCCTGTCCCGCCTCCTCTATCTTCTGACGCACGAGCGGATTGTCTGCAATATTGTCAAAGATTGGTTTCAACCTCTCAAGGTTTGCCAGTACCGTAAATATCTGCTCTGTAGTAGCATGTGGTACCATCTTTATTTCACTTTCGTATTTTGCCATATAATGCTAATAAGGAAAAAAATGTTTAGCGGAGTTTTTCTCGCCTTACAATGAGCAGGTGTGCAGAATCATTGTGAAAAAGAATCATGCACACCTGTTATGTATATTGATATCATGCGCTTCCAAAACTGGGAAGTGTAGGAAACGCTTTCTTGCTAATATTTTGCTGATAGTTTACTGATATTTAGATGCTATTTCATCCATGTAGAAGGAGACTTGCGCCATTCTGCCAACACTTGAAGGTCGCTCTCCTGAATATAGCCTGTCTTGGCTGCTATGGCAGTTGTATGCTCGTAGTCGGAGATTGTTACGAGGCGCACCTTAGCAGCTGCGAAAGCCTCCTCTGCTTGTGGAAAGCCGTATGTGTAGCTTGCCACCATTCCAACAACCTCAAAGCCTGCCTCTCGGAGTGCCTCTACAGCCTTCAGTGAAGAGCCGCCCGTAGAGATAAGGTCTTCCACAACAACAACCTTTGCTCCCTCTGGGAGGGTACCCTCAATGAGATTTCCCATTCCGTGGTCTTTTGGCTTTGAGCGTACGTAGCAGAAAGGCATTCCCAGCTCCTCTGCAACGAGTGCACCCTGTGCGATGGCTCCCGTAGCCACTCCTGCCACTGCGTCAGCCTCTGGGAACTCGCTATTAATGATGTGGCAGAGTTCCTGCTTTACGAACCGTCTCACGTCAGGGTATGCGAGTGTTTTTCTGTTGTCTGTGTATATTGGTGACTTCCATCCCGAAGCCCATGTGAATGGGTTTTGAGGCTGTAACTTGATTGCTTTGATAGCAAGCAGTTTTGATGCAAATGCGTTCTTTATTGCTTCCATTGATTATAAGTTTTATTTATGGTGGAAAAAAGTATTCTTTAAAACACCTACAAAGGTAGTACTTTTTCTTGAAAAGAGTAAATCTTTAAGATGTTTTTTGCAATTTTTTGAACGAAAAAAGTCTGAAAGCGAGCAATTCGCATTTTAAAGAAGGATAAAAAGTCCTTAAGTGGTGAAGAAAAGTCATGTTGTGCTTCCCAATGCGAGCACACTGATTCTTATTCCTTTTACCTTTCGGAGAATGTACAAGCACTCACGAGTGGTGGCTCCAGTGGTGATGATATCGTCTATGAGAACAACGTGCTTCCCCTCCAGTTTCTCACCATTTGCCATCTCAAAGGCTCCTTGAATGTTTTTTGAGCGTTTGTGATGGCTCATGGCTGTTTGAGTGTTGTTGAACTCTCTCCTTATCAGAACGTCTGTAATAATCTCCATCTTTTTCACTCTGCAAATGCCCTCACAGATTCTTAGAGCTTGGTTGTAGCCTCTGTGCTTCTCCCTCTCAGCAGTAATGGGTACAGGAATGAGAGTGTCTGCCTCGCAAAGCATTTCTTCCACTCGGGCATCGTATGCCATTATCTCTCCCATGAATCGACAAAGCTCCTCGTTGTGGAAGTATTTCATATGGTGAATAATCTCGGCGAGCGTATTCCCTAATGAGAATTTGAATACCGTTAATGCCGACTCAATGGGAAATACTCCCCAATAGTTTTTGGCGAGGCTATTGTCGTGTATGTCCATATATTTTGAAACACAAAGTTCTGCCAAACATCCCGCACACAGAATTTGCTCTCCTTCCACTAATCTATCTCGGCAGATATGACATAACGGTGGAAAGACGGCATCGAGAATTTTTCTCACCAGTTTCTTCATAAATCATGCACACTTTGATTTGTTTCGTAAATATCTTACGCTTTTTCCTTTCGAAAATCACGTATACTTGTTTTGTAAGTTTGCTCGCCTTGTTTTTTTAAAGGAAAAGCCATGCTCCTTAGGTTAAAAGTCTACGTCAATACATTTACTGATAATACCGTAAGGGAAGCCACGCCCTGCTGCAAATCTCACGAGCTTCTGCTTTATCTCATAGTCGTTTCTCCCCTTCACCGTCTTCCGCTTCTTGCTGAGCTCCGAGGAAAGAATCTCCACCCATTCCTCTGTGTCTATCTCTGCAAAGACTTGCGAAGAAACAGATTTCTCAATCCCTTTCAGCCATAGCGCCTGTTCTATCTTTCTCTGTCCCCAATGGTTGTAGCGCATCTTATCGCTGACGAAAGCTCTGCAATACCTCTCGTTGTCTACAAAGCGCTCCTTTACAAGATACTCCATGATGCTTGCCTGCATCTCTTTTCCAAGACCCCATTTCTCCATCTTTGCTAAAATATCTTTTTCGCAATGCTCACCTTGAACGCAAAGGGTGGTGAGGCGAAGGAGCGCTTTTTTCCTCACTTCTTCCTCCTCCTTCTCGAAACCCTTTTCGCTTAAGGAAGAAATAACGTCTATACTTTCTTCTTTCTTGTATTCTTTCATAAGTAGGCGTGGGGTGTTTTAGTGTTATTTTTTTGCTGTTACAAATCGCGGATTAGTAAACTGATCGCAGGTAAGAGAGGCATCCTTATAGCCAAGAGACGTCAGCATTTCACATACCTCCTTGCCAAATCTTTGGTTTATCTCAAACGCTAAGAATCCACCACTCTTCAGTGCATGTAGGGCAAACAGAGCAATTGCTCTATAGAACAGCAGTGCGTCGTTGTCTGGAACAAATAAAGCTGTATGCGGCTCATGGTCAAGGACATTCCGCTCCATATCGTCACGCTCTGAGAAACAGATGTATGGAGGGTTCGACACAATCAAATCCCAATAGCTGCGATTTTCCTCATTCCTCTGTTCTGAAAGGATATCCCTTTTCTCAAATGTCACCCCTGCTTTCAGATGCTCACCATTTCTCTGGGCAATCAAAAGAGCTTCATCACTAATGTCCCATCCCCTGACCTCTTGGCTTATACCTGCTTCCTTCCCTTTCAAGGCAATGCTCACAGCAATACACCCAGAGCCAGTGCCAATGTCTAAAACTCTTTTCTTTTCTTCTTTCTCCTTGGAAATGGAATTTCCCTTAATAGCTTCCTTTTCTCTTTTGCAAGAAAGAAGATGGAATGCCTTTTCCACCAGTTCCTCTGTCTCTGGACGAGGAATGAGCACTCCTGGAGCAACATGAAAGTGATGCCCGCAGAACGTCTCGTATCCTAAAATATATTGTATTGGCTCGCTTTTTTCTAAACGAAGAATAATTTTTTCTAATTCTTCTACCTTTTCTCCAGATAATTCCGTAACTTTGCCGCACATTATGTCTGTAAGCGTCATGCCGAACCGCTCTTCTAAAGCCATTCGCGCCAATGCCCTCGCTTCCCCTGGAGCATAGACCTTCTGAAGTCTGAGTATTATATCTTGATATTCCATCTTTAATATTATTTCAAAAAAGCCAAGAACCCGAAAAGAGAAAAGAATGCGACTCGTAATAATCCTCCTCACCTTCCTTCCGGATATCTATATCTGGTATCATTTCCTTCGTAACGCCTCACCGCTTATTCAGACGGTGTGGTTTCTGCCGTTCTTGATAGTGACGGCACTTGTGCTCCTCCTTATGTCACCATATTCCGAGCCGTGGATGTTTCGCATAATGGCATTGCTGATGATAGGGTGCTACGTCCCGAAGTTGTTTTTCCTTATTCCCTCGTTCCTCGGATGGGCATTGCGATGGTTGACGCCAGTGGCTTGGCATTTAGGAAATGGTGTTGGCATAGTCTCTGCAGTAAGCATTTTTACCATAGCCTGCTATGGCATGTCGTTCGGGTGGAAGAAGCTCACTGTTCATGCGGAAACGCTCACCTTCAAAAACCTCCCAGAATCGTTTGACGGCTATCGCATAGTGCACATCTCTGACATGCATATTGGTACGTTTACTGCCGACCCTTCTAAGGTTGGGGAGATTGTGAGCACTGTGAACGGTCTGCATGGCGACATGGTGTGCTTCACAGGCGACCTCGTAAACTCCTCCCCTTCAGAACTTACGCCATACCTTGACACACTGCGCACCATGACAGCCACCGATGGCATCTACTCCATAATGGGTAACCATGACTACTGCATTCACGGAGCCAGGAAATCCCCTTCTCAGCATAAGGCGGAGATTCAGAAGGTTATGGAGGCAGAGCGAAGCCTTGGATGGCATCTCCTTCTCAACGACAACCGTTTCGTGCATAGAGGTACAGACAGTATTGCCGTTATTGGCGTAGAGAATGCGAGCAAACCGCCATTCCCCGATTATTCTGACCTTAGAAAGGCAATGATAGGAGTAGATAAAGGGCAGCAACCATTCTCCATTCTTCTCAGTCACGACCCCACACATTGGCGTAGGGAAGTGCTTCCCACCACAGAGATACCCCTTCAGCTCTCTGGACATACCCATGCCACACAGTTCCGTCTCTTCGGTTTCTCCCCATCCTCTCTTTTCTACGATGAGTATGGTGGCTTATATGAGGAGAAAGATCGGAAACTGTTCATCAGCACTGGAGTCGGCTGCAATGTGGCTTTTAGGTTTGGCGTATGGCCAGAGATTGTAGTCCTGACGCTTAGAAAGGCAAGGTGAGAAGAATAATTGATCATTTCTTTTCACGAATAATCCTATTACGGCTCTTCTTCTGCTGCTGTTGTTCCTTCTTCAGTGGCATCAGCTATCGTCACCGAGCAAGCGGAGATATATCCCATTGTCCATGCCGCCTGGAGGTTGTAGCCACCCGTGATGGCATCAACGTCAAGCACCTCGCCAGCGAAGAACAAACCCGGATATGCTTTACATTCCATCGTAGAAGGGTTTATATTGCTGAGTGCAATTCCTCCACACGTCACAAACTCCTCCTTGTAGGCTCCCTTGCCAGAGATGGCATAGGTGTCGTTTGTTAGAAGAGCAGCAAGTCGATTCAACTGCTTTGCACCAAGTTCCTGCCAGCGCTTCTGTGGCGAGAGTCCTGCACGTTCTAAGAGAAAGATCCATAGCCGCTGCACCAATTCCTCTGGATATACAGAAGATAACTGCTTCTTACTGTTTTCAGAGACAAGAATGTGGAGTCGCTCTGCCACCTCTGTCTCCCTCTCTTTCCCAAACCAGTTTATAGCCACCTCCATGCGGTATTCTCGCTCTTTCAGCACCCTTGCCCCATAAGAAGAAAGTTTTAGGATTGCCGGACCAGAGAGTCCCCAGTGTGTTATCAGCAAGGGTCCAGAGGCAGAGAGTTTTGTACCAGTGAGCCTTGCTGTCACATTCTCCACAACCGTTCCCATAAGGCTGTGCAATGCCTTGTTGTCTATGTTAAACGTAAACAAAGAGGGGACACTCTCCATTTTCTCTAACTGAAAAGCGTCGAGGAAAGAAAGGCGAGAGAGGGTAGGGGCACCACCAGTAGTCACCACCACCTTCTCGTATTGAGCTCCGTCTATATCATAACCACCGTCTGAAAGAGGAGTTATCTGAGAAATGCGCCTGTCGCAAAGCAGGCGCACTCCGTAGCTGTTCATCAGTCTTGTGAGCGTGCAGACAATCTCCATAGCATCCTGAGAAAGTGGAAAGACGCAACCGTCTGCTTGAACGGTCAGCGCAACACCCTCACGCTCAAACCACTCCATCACATCGTTGTTCGAGAATACCTTCAGCGCACGCTTCATTAGCTTCTCGCCACGCGGATAGGCTTCCTTCACGCTTCTGACGTGCTCAAAGGAATTGGTGAGGTTACAGCGCCCGCCACCAGTAATGGCAACCTTCGTCAGTGGCTTCCTGCCACTCTCATAGACAGTGACCTCTGCCTCAGGCATTCTTTTCTTTATGTTCACAGCACAGAAGCAGCCAGCTGCCCCTGCACCAATAATGGCAATGCGTCTTTTTCTCATTTTTTCTTTCCTTACATCTCGAATGCAGTTCTTTTTTCTTATTTCTCGCTCACCGTAGCATTCTTAACGGTCATACGCTCACCTTTCGTATTCTTGATGGTCACGTTCTCGAAGACGATATTCTTTGCGTAATTGATCTCTGCACCCTTGTCGCAGACAAAAAGTGAGTTTTTCATCACGAGGTTATCGAGAGGCATCTCTGGTAGACCATTGAAATAGATGGCACGTGCTGCCCCCTGACAAACAACGTTTGAGACAAAGAGATTCTTAAAGCAAGGAGTCTCTTCAGTAACTGGCGGCACAGCATCTGTCGCTTTGCTGTCCTTGTCTTGCTTTCCCGCAACTGGTTTGTTGGCGTAATAGAGGTCAAAGGTGAAGGCATCTCCTGCAATGTTCAGCATACGAATATTGTTCATGTAGATATTCTCCACAACACCTCCACGACCTCTTGTAGACTTCATTCGCAGTCCAGTGTCAGTACCGTTGAACACACAGTTGTTTACATAGATATTCCTTGCGCCACTCGACATCTCAGAACCAATCACAAAGCCGCCATGACCATGCAACACTGTGCAGCCTTCGATAATAACGTTCTCACAAGGCTTCTTCCACGATCTGCCCTCAGCATCCTTTCCAGACTTTATGCAGATAGCATCGTCTCCAACATCGAAGATAGAGTTGCGAATAATGGCTCTATTGCAAGCCTCGAGATCCAATCCGTCACCATTCTGTGCATACCAAGGGTTACGAATGGTTACGCCCTCTATCGTCACATCATCACACTGGAGTGGGTGAACGTTCCATGCGGCTGAGTTAGAGAATGTGGCATCTTGAAGAAGTACTCTCTGACAGCGGGTGAACTCTAACAGTACAGGGCGTTTCGTGACACGACGCATGTCTGGCTTTCCTTCTTTTCCTGCCAACTCATCGTCCTTAGCATCAGGATACCAAACACCCTTCATCACAACACCCTTGCCAGAGGTTAGCTTCTTCCATTGAGAGCTGGTGAACTTCACTTCCTTAGAAGGGCGCCAAGCCTCGCCAAGACCGTCGAAGGCTCCCTTTCCCGTGATAGCAATATCATGCTTTTCATAAGCCCAGAGAGGCGACATCTTCTTTGTCGCAGTGTTCCCCTCCCAGACGACGCTGATTTCTGGATATGCGTCGTAGTCGGTTGTGAACACCACAAGAGCACCGTTCTCCACATGCAGCTCTGTGTTCGACTCAAACTGTATTGGTCCTGTTAGCCAAATGCCGGCAGGCACCACGAGTCTTCCGCCACCCTTTCCAGCAAGGTGTTTCATTGCCTTTGCAAATGCCTCCGTACAGAGTGTGGAGCCGTCGTTCTTCGCCCCGAAGGTTTCAACAGATACGGTATAGTCAGGAATCTTAGGCTTGCTGACCTCTGGCATGTTGAACGGCACCTTCTCCTCTGCTCTTACGCCGATGGCTGATAGACAGATTGCAATTAATAACAGTAGTTTCTTCATACTTTCTAAAATTTAAGGTTTTGTATTATAGTTAATTATATCAAGATGTTCCCTTCACCCTTATTATTGTCAGTCCGTCTCTCAGTGGGAGTATGACACGTTCCACCCTATCATCGTTCCTGACATGCTCGTTGAACTCAAGAATGCCACGAGTCTGAGGGTCACGACTATACGTATCATCAACGACATGACCATCCCAAAGGGTGTTGTCGGCAAGAATATACCCACCCTTCGACATCACCGGAAGGAGAGACTCATAGGTAGAGATATACGACCGCTTGTCGCCATCTATAAACGCCATGTCGTATGCAATGCCCTGTCTCCTTGCCACCTCAGGAGCTTCCGTGGTAGCATCGCCAATGATGAAGGTAATACGCCTCGCCCACGGTGAACCTTCTATCCACGGACGCGTGAAATCCTCTTGCTCATCGTTCACCTCAAAAGTGTACAGATGTCCTTCTTCGCTATCGCAGAATGCCTCCTCCAGTCCCTCTGCCATGCACAGTGCGGAATATCCAGAGAACGTGCCAACCTCCACAATGTTACGTGGCTTTATCATGTTCACGAACATCTTTAGTAGACGACCCTGGAGGTGCCCGCTCGCCATCCTGCCATGCAAGAGTCGCACATTCGTGGCTCGCCATAATTTGTAGAGATATTCCGGCTCTTCATCGCTATGCGCAATGACATATCTGTCGAGTTTTTCCTCACCATCAAGAGTGGTGTGGTTAGGATCTTGTGTCTTTGATTTTGCCATTTTTCTTCCTGTTTTTTTCGCTGATGGTTACAGAAAAGGGGGTGAGGCAGGTGATGGCTATCTGCCTGTGAGAGCAGAAACGGCAAGGCGATAGCTATCCAAGCCAAAACCGCAGATAACTCCCTTACAGGCGGCTGAAATCATGGAGTGGTGGCGGAACTCCTCACGGGTGTGCACATTAGAGATATGCACTTCAATAACAGGGCATTTCAAAGAACGTATGCAGTCGTGGAGAGCCACAGAGGTGTGGGTATATGCTCCTGCGTTGAGCACAATGCCATCATACGAGAATCCCACTTCCTGCATCTTGTTTATCATCTCGCCCTCGATATTGCTCTGGTAGTATTCCATCTCCACATCTGCGAACCGTTTCTTTAGCTCAGGCATGTACTGCTCGAATGAAGAACTTCCGTATATTCCAGGTTCTCTAACTCCTAAAAGGTTTAGATTCGGACCGTTGAGAATGAGTATTTTCATAAATCGTAATTTTTTTTGTTAAAAGTTCTCTGGGTGCATATCATCATCCAGAATAAAAATCCATGCAAAGATACATATTTTTTCTTAATAATATACATATTCTCTTGCAGAAATGAAGAAATATGTCTATTTTTGCACCATCTTTGAACAAAAATGAACACGAAAACAGACATAATAAAAAAATTCAGACGGTATCTCATGCTCGAAAGGTCGTACTCAGAGAATACGCTCGACGCATATATGAGGGATATCGACAAATTGCTCCTCTTCGCTCTGAGGAAATATCCAGACGAAGGGGAGGGCGCTTTGCTGCGTGTCTCTCGAGAAGACCTTCAGGAGTTCCTTGTAGAACTCTACGACCTTGGCATTCACCCTCGCTCACAGTCAAGAATACTCTCTGGCGTGCGCACATTCTATCGTTTCCTGCTACTCGACGGAACTCTTGACACCGATCCTACAGAGCTTATTGAATCGCCACGACTCGGAGAGCATATCCCAGAGGTGCTCTCTGTGGAGGAGGTAGACATGCTGATTGCTGCCATTGACCTTTCAGAACCAGAGGGGCAGCGCAACAAGGCTATTATCGAGGTGCTCTTCTCCTGCGGACTGCGTGTCTCTGAACTTGTCGCCCTACGTCTCTCCGACCTCCATCTTGAAGAAGGCTACCTTCGCATTGTTGGCAAGGGAAACAAGGAGCGTCTCGTGCCTATCTCCTCTCGTGCTGTACAAGAGTTGAAGTATTGGTATATCGACCGAAACGTACTGAAAATAAAGCCAGGCGAGGAAGATTTCGTTTTTCTAAACCGCCGTGGTGCTCATCTCACACGCACCATGATTCTCATCATGATAAAACGTATGGCACTGAAAGCAGGAATAAAGAAGACGGTCTCTCCGCACACGCTACGCCATTCCTTTGCCACCGCACTCTTAGAAGGTGGTGCTGACCTCCGTTCCATTCAGGTTATGCTCGGTCACGAAAAGATTGCCACTACGGAGATATATACTCACCTTGACATGTCGCGCATTCGCCACGATATTCTGAACTGTCATCCAAGAAATATGAAAAAGGAATAGTTGCGATTAATGTATGTGTGCATTTTTAATTGAATCAATTGTTACTTAGAGATACTGGTGTAGGTGTGCAGATTTTTTTATAATCCCTGCACACCTAACTTATTTCATGAAGAAACGTAATGTGTCTATAATCAGAAAAACATACGAGAGCTTGCGTTTTTTATGCTTCTATCTTGTTATATATCAAAAAATTAACAGAAGAGAAGTGCTTTTTTATACAAACATTTCTTTAAAAGTAAAAAAAAACATTAATTTTGCAGTCGATAACAAACTCAATTAATTAAATCTTTACTTCAATTTTATTGTTTAATAAAAGAAATCTTATGTTTAATCGTTTACTAACATCAATGTCGGTAATGGCTGTTATGCTGTTCACCGTAAGTTTTTTCAGTTGCTCTGACTCCGATGAACCAAAGGAACCAGAAAACCCTAACAAGGTGTTCAAAGGAGAGTGGGGCTCAAGTATCCCAATGTCTGGATTCTGGCTTATCGATGAAAACGGAAATGCAAAGACATTACAGTTCAACCATGTTATGGTGATGACAAACCCACAGCTCACTCGCGATAGTAGCTATATCTCTCTCGATCGTGAGTTCAAGCTCGATTATAATCCAGAGACTCAGCTCATCTCAATGCTTGAGAATGGTGTCACTTCACAGTATACCGTGAAGAGCATGGAACCTACCCAAATTGTTATGGAGAATGGTGCAGATGCTATGATAATGAAGAAGAAGGGTGAGATGCTTGATGTTGCCCCAGAAACTATCGACGGTTTCTATGTTAGCGCATCAAGATTCAAGTATCACGGAATACGTTTCTTGCCGAACAATAAAGCACTTCAGTATTTCTACCTCGACGAGATTACCGATAAGCTCGTTTCTGAATATACATATACAAAGGGTGAGGGCACAAAGGCACATCTCTCCTATCACGTGAAGTTCTTCCTTAACCCAGAGAAGCAGAAGTTAGTGGCAGGAAAGGCGAAGTATAATGCTACTGTAGAGTTGACTGGCGAGCTTGACCTGAACTTCCTCTCTCACACTATAAATGGTAACGATGATCATTACTTCGGTGAGATGGAGGGTTCTGTGCACATGTATGTTGTGAACTATAACGGAAAGACATCAGAGGGCACTGTTTCTGGAAAAAGATACTTCGCACTGTCAAAGGCAGAGTAAAAAATCTCTCGGGACTTAGCAGGAAGCCTAATCCCATAATCATATGAGTAACGAAAATAAAGGACTGCAAATGGCATGATGCCGCTTGCAGTCCTTTATCGTTTATTTTTGTTTCAAGGATAGGTGGTTTATACACACCTATTTATTATTCATTCAAGTCACGCAGGTTCTTCCAGTTTGAGGAAGATGGAATGATGCGAGTGTCGGCAGAGAGATAGTCCTTTGACGCGTCGAAGGCGATGAGGACGCCGTCGTTGATGCCACTGCCACCCTTTACCTCTGGGTGAATGCGGTGTATTTTGTTTGTTAGCTCACCAACATAGAGAATCTTTCCTGTTGCAGCATCCATCCAGAACACCTTCTTTGTTTTTCCAGAGATCTTGCGGAAGTCTAATGCCATCTCACGCCCTGTGTAGTTATATACCATGAGATAGTCTTTCCCTCGTGTTGCGATGAGGCGGTTGTAGCGTGTACCGTTCTCACCACTGATGATAGACTGATCGGGCACTCTATCGAAGAATGGGAATGCGAGCATGAGGTGCTTGAGGTATTTCATCTGAGAGAAACCAGGGTCTTTAAGAGCCTGATACCATGATTTCACATCTCCTGCATCACCATAGCTTGTTCCGTAGCCAGGCTTGAGGAACTGCATAATGGCGTTATGACCGTAGGTATGTCCGCAAGAACCAGCGAACACCGACCAATAAGCGTAGCGGCGAACGTCACAATCCATCCAGCGAGGCTCGTTAGCATCGTGAAGACCCTGTGGGATATCTTCATAGCTTGGTTCTGCATCGAGCACGGGCTTAATTGGCTTATATGCCCATGTGGAGTCAACATACATCCAGTTGTCTTCCTCGGTATTGTCAGGGATAGGGTAGTCTTTGTTTCCCATTCTCTGACCGTAACGGCGGTGTCCCGACTGGAAGGTGTGGAAGTCCATCCATTCTGCTTTGCTAAACCATTTTGCGCTGGTATATCTGCCACGAGGGTGATAGGTCATGATATGGTTCTTGTCTATTGAATTAATGATCTTTGCGAGCGTGTCCCAAACAGGTGTGTTGATATCGCCCTGGATATCACCACCCATGAACCAGATGATGTTTGGAGAGTTCTTATAGCGGTTGGCGAGGAATGTGCCGTATTTCACAGCATCGTCTTTGGTGAGGAGTCCTGCTTTCACAAGTCCGCCCCAGATGCACACCATACCAATGTATATGCCTTCACGCTCGGCAGTCTTCACAATATAGTCCATATGGTCCCAATAACCATAGACACCCTTTTGGTCAATATTGCTGAAGTTCCAGCCATCGATGTTTGACATCTGTCCGTAGGCATTGTAAGCTGGAACACCATCAATCACCTGCACCTGCACAACGTTATAGCCTGCCTCACGACAGCGCTGGAGGTAGTAAGCTGCCTCTGCCCTGTCGGTACGCTCTGGAAGTAGCCATCCCGTTTCTCCAAGCCAGAAGAACGGAGCTCCGTTTTCATGTTGTAAGAATCTTTGGTTTTCTGACACTTTCAGTTTTCCGTTGTCCCACGGTTTCATGTTTCCCTCAGCATTGGCAGTGAGCGCAATGGCGAGGAGGAGTGCTGAAAAGATTTTTCTCATATGTATTCTCTTTTATGGTTAATTTTTCATTCCTAATTGAATTTTTCCTTATTTCTTTAGAGGTTTTTTGTTGCTTAGAAACGTTCCTTGCTTTCAGAACGTTCCTTGCTTTCAGAATTTTCTTATTTCTTGGAAATTCCCCTTGCTTAGTTTTTTATGTTTACCGTCTGCCCAGCCTTTGTTGGAATATCGTATGTGAACGAAGATGGAAGGTTGAGAGCATTCAGAGGAACCTTAGAGTTGTTCCTTGTTTCCATTGTGACAGGAACCGCAAAGAGAGGGTTCGGATTCTCACCCTTTGCCTTGCGAAGACCTTTCACAGAACCTTTCACAGGGAAGGCAGTGCGAATGCGCAGATTTCCACCGAGTGTGGAGCGTATCTTGCAAGTGAGAATCTTTCCGTCACACCACGAGAGCTCGTCAATGACAAAGCCGCCACGCAGACAGACACCAGAGATTCTTCCCTCTCGCCATACTGCTGGGATGGCAGGGAGCAGGTATACAAAGCCATCGTGACTCTGCACAATCATCTCCGCAATTCCTGCTGTGCATCCGAAGTTTCCGTCTATCTGAAATGGTGGGTGCGCATCGAAGAGGTTTCCGTATGTTCCACCTGATTTCTTTTTCTTTCCGTAAGGCACGAACTTATCGTCGGTGAGCTTTAACTGCTCTGTGATAAGCTTATAGGCATGCTCACCATCGAGCATACGAGCCCAGAGGCATACCTTCCAACCCATTGACCATCCTGTGGAAGGGTCGCCACGGTGAATGAGTGATGTGCGTGCAGCATCAAAGAGCTCTGGTGTGCGGAATGGGGATATGCTCGTTCCTGGATACAGTCCGTAGAGATGTGAGATATGTCGATGCACATCCTTTGGGTCGTCCCAGTCTTCTGCCCACTCCTGCAGTTGTCCCCAACGTCCGATGGTGGCAGGTGTGAGCATCTTGATACGCTCCCTGTAGTGGTTGGCGAGGTCGCTGTCGGTGTTAAGAACTTTCGATGCCATAATCACTGTTCCGAAGATCTCAGCACAGAGTTGGTCGTCCATGGCGCATCCTGCAGCGATATTCTTCACACCGCCATTAGAAGGGTGCGTATTCTCTGGAGAGACAGAAGGACAAACCACCATATACCCCGTGTTCGGATCTTTCACTAACAGTTCGTCCATGAACTGTGCAGCTCCTTTTATGATTGGGTAGTATTCACGCAGGAAGTCCTTGTCGCCTGTGAAGAGGAAATGCTCCAGGAGGTGATGGCAGAGCCATGGACCGCCTGCCATCCAGAGTCCCGAGGCTGCATGGTCAACAGGTCCTGTTATTCTCCAAATGTCGGTGTTGTGGTGGAGCACCCAACCCCCACAGTTGTACATAACCTTCGCAGTCTCTTTTCCACTCTCGCTTACCTCACGAATGAGTTGGAATAGCGGACCATTCATCTCCGTAAGGTTTGTAACCTCTGACGGCCAGTAGTTCATCTCAAGGTTTATGTTACATGTGTACTTTGAGTCCCAAGAAGGGAGGAGTTTATCGTTCCAAATGCCCTGGAGGTTTGCTGGTTGTCCGCCCGGTTGTGAGGAGCAAATAAGGAGGTAGCGCCCGAAGGAGTAGTAGGTTGCCACAAGGTGGTTGTCGTTGTTCTCTTTGAAGTGTGCTACACGTTCTGAGGTGGTGAGGTTCGGGAAGCGATTCTCTCCCAGCCATAGTTTTGAGCGGTTCATGTATTTCTGAAAGTGGCAAACATGCTTTTGAAGGTCAGAGAGATAACTGTGAGACATAGCGTTCTCAAGGAACTCTTTGCTGCGTGCCTTCTCATCGCCAGAGATATCTTTATAGTTCACGAAATTTGTCGCTATGCTCACAAAGATAATCGCCTCGTCGGCATTTGACACAGTGATCACGCCATCTCGAGAGATTTTCCTTCCTCCCTTGTTTTGCACAGCAAGTCGTCCCATGAACTTCACCTTCCCTTTCAGCAGTTCGTGGGTAGGAGTGACACCCTCTAACGACACCTGCTCACCCTCGCTCTTTATAATAACATCATGGTGAGGGGAAGAGAAATTTGTGTTGAAAGAGATAGCGCCAGGGCGAGAGGCTGTAAGACGCACCTTTATGACATTGTCGGTGAAGGAGGTGAGAGCCTCACGGCGGTAGCGTACGCCATCAACGGTATATTCTGTCACGGCAATGGCAGAGTCGAGGGATAGGTATCGCTGATAGTTGGTATAGCCTGCGTGATGTGGCGTAGAGATAAAAAGGTCGCCGAAAGTTTGGTAAGGCATACCGCTATTAGAGCCAGACATCAAATGATGCTCCGCCATCTCCTGTGCTTCGTTGTATTTCCCAGAGAAGACGAGCTCACGCACCTTCTCTCGCCATTGCATAGCAGTTTTGTTGATATTATTGTTTGGTTGTCCTGCCCAGATAGTCTCTTCGTTGAGTTGCAGACGCTCTGTGGTAGGTATTCCATATACCATTGCACCTAATCTGCTATTTCCTAATGGAAGTGCTTCTGTCCACACCTCTGCTGGAGAGTTATACCAAAGCCGGTATTCCTCACCGTATGTTGAGGTAAGGGCTATTACGGTTGAAAATAATGACAATATGAGTCTTTTCATCTTATAATAATATTAGGTTAGGTTATTGAACAAAGATTTGCATTTGCAAAGATAACGATAATTAAGGGAAATACAAAATAAAATGCAAAGAATTTAATTTTTATTACAAGAGAAGAAGCGAAAAGGAGTGTTATAATGTGATGACTGCTTGTGAATAGGGGTTTATTTTTTGATTTATAGACAGAGAATATGTTAAGCAAAAATAGTAACCGACTCCTACTCGACTGTTGTCACTTGCTGAAAATGCGCAGTAGGCGATGCAAGGATTATAAAAATAATTTTGCACACCTACTTAATGCACGAGAGTGTTATTCATGACTGTGCTCAAATATTTTGCATAGCTACTAATAGAAAAGACAAAAAGGAGTGCGCCAAAAAAATATATTGACGCACTCCAAACAGAGAGAATTATAATTATAAGATTAATTTTTCTTTACAGAAACCTTCTTACCGTTTATGATATACAAACCATTGCGGTTGATGTTTGTCTTAACACCATCGATAGTATATACAGCAGCATTCTCTGAATCTACTGTAATGTTGCTGATTCCTGAGCCTGCACCGATATAGTATGTGAAGGTAACAGCAGGGAGTGCATTTCCAGATCCATCGAGGAAGAATCCTTCAGGAACTTCGAATGTGTAAACGCCATTTTCTGTGTACTCCTTAGAAGTAGAGATGATGAGTTCGTTCCAATCAGTTCCCCATGAAGTGTCAGCAATCTTCTCAAGCTCTACACCGTCTCTCTTAACAGTAATCTTGCCAGAACCGGCTCCCATCTCTGAAACTGTAGTGTTCCAAACATGGATTGTCTTGATAGAAGTAACGGTAGAACCGTCAGCAGGGTCTGTCCTCCAGTCAGAAGTAGCTGGCTCATCACCACCGCCATTGCCGATTGTATATGTGAAGGTAACAGCAGGGAGTGAATTTCCAGATCCATCGAGGAAGAATCCTTCAGGAACTTCGAATGTGTAAACACCATCTTCTGTGTACTCCTTAGAAGTAGAGATGATGAGTTCGTTCCAATCAGTTCCCCATGAAGTGTCAGCAATCTTCTCAAGCTCTACACCGTCTCTCTTAACAGTAATCTTGCCAGAACCGGCTCCCATCTCAGAAACAGTCAAGTTCCAAACATGTATTTTCTTGATAGATGTTACGGTAGAACCGTCAGCAGGGTCT
>CALZTP010000012.1 GCA_945829115.1 uncultured bacterium
ATCCACAGATTCTAAAGAGATTTTAAACAGATATTTTTATAATATTTTATAATATTTTATAATCATCGGAATCTAAACGGATTTAACGGAATCAGATTAAGTTCCGATTAAGTTCCGACTAAGTTCCGATGAAAAAAAGTCAAGGTTTATTTGGTTTCTTCCCAATACTTTAACGCTGGGTGATTAACACGACAACGGGAACAACGTTGAGTTTAGCTGAGGGCTCTTGCCGTCAAGTGTCATGTGGATAGGAATGGAGTATTCACGTCTAATTCACGGATAAATTTCCGGACATTCACGTAAAAATATCTTTCACAGAAATTTTCGTTGAGCCCTCGGCATATGTTAAAATTCAGTTCAACATTTGGACTTGACAAGGACGAAATATGAGATAACAGCCTTATTATATATGAGGGCACTTCTCATAAATCAATGTACCTGTCCCTCTGATTCTGGAAAATCTTTAAAAGCCCCAGTGCAGAAGTGCCTTCCTCATTGCTCTTATGTTCGTTCCCTTCGTTTCCTATTCTTGTCCGCAGAAAAATGGGAGGAACTTGGGAGGAACATGGGAGGAACAATCCGCATGTGCGGACGGGCTTTTTTGTGAAACGTTGCACGTCTCCGATTTACTTCCCTTCGCTCATCACCTTCCGGTTTCACCGACAAGGTTGCTTCGGTCAATGAGTCCTTTGGACGAATTTCCAAGTGCAAATTTGTCCGTAGGACTCGCACGCAGGAAATAGTGCTTGTCGTTTATGTCCGGAGCTCTTCGGACGGAAACGGTGCACGTCTCCGAATTTCCAAGTGCAAAATTAATAATTTTTTCTCCTCACCAATTTTTTTTCCCTAACAACGTTCTTTTCTTTCCCTGAAAATGTGCATTCTCAATTTTTTTACCTCTAAGAAATAGAGTTTTAATGTATATTGGATAAAAGGAAAGCATTCGAGCGTTACCTCGTAACACAACTTTTACGAAACTCAGAAAGCGTAACTCGTAACCTGGTTACGCCATTGAAAATCCCTTTTCCACACGAGTGCGTGCATGCGCGAGCCTTATTATATATAGAATTAATTAAATATATATAAATAATAAATTTATATGTATTTGAGTAATTCTTTTGAGAAGTATTGTTTTTTAGAGGTGAAAATCGATAGCGTAACTGGGTTACGAATTACGCTTATCCAAGGTTTGTTTTGTTCAGATTGTTGAGTTGCGTTCAGAAAACTCAGTTGACGTGCCCCCAGTCGTTCTGGCTGTTAGCACTTTGAGTCGTGGGGTGTGAACTGAGGTTCTGTGGGTGATTAACACGACAACAGAGACAACAGAAACAACTTTTTCAAAGGTTTTAGAGCTGAGTTCTGGTTTTTGAATCCATAGCTAAGGTTGCTTTCCAGCAAGATACAGACTTCAATCGCTGGAGGATATGGGTGGTTATTGGCTAAATAATGCAAAATAGACGTAATAAAGATGTAAAGGTGTTGACAAACGAAGATTTTTTTAGTATATTTGCAGTGAGAAAAGGCGAGTGCAATATTGCACTGGCATAAAAAAAAAGAAAGGAGTCAATTATGAGAAAAGTTAGGGAAATCTATCGTTGCCCAGTTTGTGGCAATTTGGTGGAAGTGTTGAATGGAGGTGCTGGTGAGTTGGTGTGCTGCGGGAAGCCGATGGTTCTACTTGCAGAGAACGATACGGATGCTGCCATGGAGAAGCATGTTCCTGTTGTTGAGAAGACAGACTGTGGGTATCGTGTGAAGGTGGGCAGTGTGGAGCACCCAATGGTTGAGGGGCACTACATTCAATGGATTGAGCTGCAGACAGGCAGGCAGGTGATGAGATGCGAGCTGAAGCCGGGCGAGAAGCCAGAGGCGGTGTTCTGCACAACGGAGGAGTGTACGTGTGTTCGTGAATATTGCAACCTTCACGGTTTGTGGAAGGCATAGAAGGAAAAGGAATGGTGAAAGGTGGGCGTGTTAGTTAGTATATAGAAAACGAGGGTGTGTCAAAAAAATCAATTGAAACGCCCTCGTTTTTGGTTTGTAAAGAGAAGGGGAAATAGGTGTGCAGAGAGAGTTTTTCTGAAAGATTGCACTGTGCCTATTTATATGAGTTTCTTCATTCGTAAGAATGCCCAGCTGGCAACACTCACGAAGACGGAGATGAAGATGGCAAAGACGAAGCCCCATGGTGCTGTCTCCATTCCGTTTGCGAGGTTCATGCCGAAGATTGAGGCGATGAGTGTTGGGAACATCATTATGATGGTTACGGAGGTGAGCGTACGCATAGTGGTGTTCATATTGTTGTTTATGATGCCTCGGTAGGTTTCCATGGTTGACTCAAGGATGTTTGAGTAGATATTCGTTGTTTCCCTTGCCTGAGACATCTCGATGTTTACGTCTTCAATGAGGTCGGCATCAAGCTCATCGACCTGCAGTTTGAACTTTAGTTTTGCGAGGAGGTTCTCATTGCCTCTGATGGAGGTTTGGAAATAGGTTAGGGAGTCTTGCAGGCGTGAGAGTCCAATGAGTGCTTCATTGTCGACCTTCGACATATCCTTCTTTGCAGCATCGATGCGCTGTGATATTTGCTTTAGGCGTTTCAGATACCAGACGGCAGAGGAGAGGAAGATACGGAATATCATGTCAACATAGTCAGTGAATCCCTCTCCTCGTTTCTTTTGGAAGGTGATGAAATCAATCATCATATTCGTCTCGTATCCGCACACGGTGATGGTGACGTCTCGCTTGTGTATGATGCCGAGAGGAACGGTTGTGTAAGGAGTGCGTGAACGCACCTCTTTCACGTATGGAATACGTAGGATGATGAGCATCCATCCGTCGTCGTATTCGTAACGTGCCCTCTCGTCGTTATCGGCGATGTCAGAAAGGAAATAGTCTGGAATTTGAAAGGTCTCTTCGAGGTATCGTCTGTCTTCTTCTGTGGGACAGGTTACCTGAATCCAGCAGTTTGGCTGCCATTCATCGGTCAGTCTTAACTGACCGTCTGTTTTCCAATAAGTCTTCATAAGATGTAAGCCTTTTTTTTTCGAGCAGAAGGAAAAAAAATCCGCCAAGAGAATTTCTCTGAGGCTTACACATCGCAGGATGTCTGTGCCCCAGAAATCACTTCAGGTTGTAATTTTCCGGATGATAGTCGTCCATTGTTCTTTTTATTGGTTAATAATAGAAATGTGCTGCAAGGATGTATTCCGTGCGAGGGGGGGGGTAAAAAAATGATTGCTTTTTTCACACCCAGAACCAAGGAAGATTGATTCTGGGTGCAAAGGTAATAAAAAAAGTTTATTCTACGAGAAAAAAATCAGATTTTTTTGCTTTCAGCAAGTTTTTTTTCTGATTTTGCAGTTGTGAAAAGCGTTGTTTGTGTACTCACAGGAGAAAATATAGACTGGAAGAAAGCGCCAAAACGAGAGAGCCTTTACCTAAGCTGTTGTATAAAAGGTACTGGCTTCCAGCCTACTCTGTTCCTCGTAGCGTTACTTTTCTGGAATCTCTGCGAGAGTACATTTCAGTAGATGCCAGAACTTGCTGACGGTTGATATCTGACAGCACTCCTGTGGTGTGTGCGGATGGCGGAGTGAAGGTCCGAAGCTGACGATATCGAGTCCTGGATACTTAGAGAGAATCACGGAGCATTCGAGTCCTGCGTGAACAACGTTCACCCTCGGTTCTTCGTTGAACTCGCGGCGGTAGATGTCAGACATCACACGAATCATCTCAGAGTCTGGATTTGGGTCCCAGCCCTGATAGTCGCCAGAGAGCGTTACCTTCATTCCTGCCATGCAGAAGCAGCTTTCGAGCATATTAGCAATGCAGTTCTTCTGACTCTCAGAAGCAGAGCGAGCAAGAATTTTCACAGAAGCCTTTCCGTTGCCGATGTTTACGATGGCGAGGTTGCTGGAAGTTTCCACAATCTCTGGTATAGATGGTATGTATCTCAACACTGCGTTATGGCAGGCATTGATGGCATTTACCACATTGTCTTGAATCTCCTCTGGTATTTGCGTCTCAGGAGTAGCAACATCTTCTGTGGTGACAACGATGCTTGCCTCAATGCCTTTATATTCCTGCACGAAGGTCTCGGCATAGTCGGCAACGATTGCCTTCAGCTCCTCCACGTTCTCTTCAGGAACGGTGAAGATAGCCTCACAGCTGCGAGGGATGGCATTGCGCATGTTTCCGCCAGTCCATGTTGCGAGACGTGCGTCTACGTTAGCAATGATGTCTACAGCAATGCGAGCCATGAGCTTATTGGCATTGGCAAGACCAAGACCGATTTCCAGTCCGGAATGCCCACCGTGGAGTCCGTCAATAATGATTCTCACTGCTTTGTCGCCAGCCTCTACTGCCACATCTTTATATTCTATCTCAGCAGTTACGTCAACGCCACCTGCTGAGCCGATAATCATCTCGCCCTCGTCTTCTGTGTCGAGGTTAAGAAGAATCTCTCCTTCAAGTTCACCTTCTGGAAGTGCGTTAGCGCCCACCATAGATGTTTCTTCGTCTGCAGTGATCAAGGCGTTCAGTGGTCCGTGAACGAGAGTTTTGTCTTCCATGATAGCCATAATGGCAGCCACGCCCATACCATTGTCAGCTCCGAGGGTTGTGTTGTTAGCATAGAGCCAGTCGCCCTCGATGCGAGTCTGAATAGGGTCTGTCTCGAAGTTATGTGTTGAGGACGGTGTTTTCTGAGGAACCATGTCCATGTGTGACTGCAGGATCACTCCCTTTCTGTTTTCCATTCCAGGAGAAGCCGGTTTCTTCATAACGACATTTCCTGCAGGGTCGAGGAATGCTTCCACACCTGCTTTCTCAGCAAAGTCGAGGAGGAGTTTCTGTACTTTCTCAAGGTGCCCTGAAGGTCTTGGTACCTGTGTGAGGAGATGGAAGTTTCTCCATACTGTCTCTGGCTTTAGATTAAAGATTTCAGACATAATGTTCTATTTTTTTATTTGTTTTATGATTATGTTTTTTTATTGTTTACAAGGTTTTGCTCTTCCCAATTCGCTTTCTCAGTGCGAGTGCCACGGAGGCATAGACACCAAGGAGGACTACAAGAAGCGTCTGGAGGGTGTGCACAATGAGCACGAAATAGAGAGCCTCTGTTTCAGCCACCCCATAGAGAATGAGCATTGTTTTCACGGCGAAATGCCATGGTCCGGCACCATTTGGTGTTGGCACGATAACGGCTATGGAGCCCACGATGAAGGTTGCGAGGGCACGGCCCGTTCCCAGGTCTTTGGTGTAGTCGAAGCAGAAGAACGTGAGGTAATAGTGCAGGAAATAGCTTGCCCAGATGGCAAGAGAGAAGAGCACATAAAGGGGCGGATTGCTCACATGGCGTAGGGAGAGCATTCCCTCGAGGATTCCCTTTGCTGTTGTCTTCACCTTATTATAGAACGACAGTTTCTTCCGCACGAAATAGAGGGAGACAAGTGCTGCAAAGCCGCAGATGGCGGTTACGAGATATCCCGTTGCCGTGAACTGCGAGAGGAAAGCAGGAAGGTTCACTCCTGTTGTTGAGAAGAACTTCGTGAACACCTCTAACTGTAGAAGGAGTGCGAGGGCTGTGAGCAGGAGAATGATGAGCGAGTCTACGGCACGCTCCACAACGACCGTTCCGAGTGCTTTCGAGAAAGAGACGCCATCGCATTTTGACAGCACTCCGCAGCGTGTGAACTCCCCTATTCGAGGTATGGCGAGGCTGACGGCATAGGAGAGGAAGATGGCGTGTATGCTTGTGGCTGTTCTGGAAGGTTCTCCCAATGGCTTTAGAGTCTGCTGCCATCTCCATCCGCGGAACATCTGTGCGAGTACGCCAAATGGCATGGAGAGCCACATCCATGTCCAGTTCATCTCTCTTTCCATGAAATTGACCATTCCCTGGAAGTCGAAGCCACGATACATCCAATAGAGTATTCCGCTGCCGAGCACGAAGGGTAGCACTATCTTTATGGTTTTTCGTAATAAGTTTGACACTTCAATGATTCTTTTCTTGTTTTAGATGAGTTCTTTTTTTCAAAAAAAGGTTTCTCCGAATGGCTCACTCTTTTTTTTACGACAGGGAGAGGGGAAGGGGCTTTGCCGAAAAAATGGAGAGGGAGATGTGGTCGGAGATTTTTCTTTTTCTGCAAAGGTAGTAACTTTTTTTGTTTCTAAAGAATAATAGTGTGTTTCTTTATTTTTTTTAGGATTTCTGATTGAAGTGGGAATAAGAGGGTGTCTGGCTGAAAATGTGATGATTCACAAGGAAAGTCTGGCTAAAAATGTGATGATTTCACGGAAGATGGTGCGAAAAATGTGATGATTCAATAGAAAAGTCGTACCAAAAACGTGATAATTCTTTGTTGGTTGTTGTTTTCTTGAAAAAAAATTGTAACTTTGCAGGAACAATAAAAACGACTTATATACACCTACTCATTATATATATAACAACAAAGGCAATTATGAGATACACACTACTCATGGCAATGACTGCCATGTTTTCATTGCAACTTCCTGCCAGCAATATTGACGGCATGGAAGAGAGAAAAGAAAAGACAGGAGCAGAACCCGTGAAAAATGTGAATGGAGAGCAAAGTGATGATTTCGTCTCTGAAGAGAAGACGGAGGAAGGCTTCTTGACACATTTTCTAAACAAGGTTTTGGAAAATGCCATGGCAAGCGAAGGGGATGGCAAGAGGCAGATAGAATACGGCAGGAAGGTTACCGACTTTGCTTCCGCTCCGAAGTTTGGTGGATATGTGATAGGGAAATATGCCTATTCTTCTAAAGAGGGTCAGAATTCGAATAATGGTTTCAGTCAAAGATTGATACGCATGTATGTTGACGGCAGGGTGTTGAACGATTTCGCTTATCGCCTTCAGGTGCAGACGAACAACAATAACTTCCACATGAAGGACTTCTTCGTGGAATGGCAGAGATTCCCTGAGATGAAAGTGAAAATGGGACAGTTTAAGCGTGCCTTCGGCTTTGAGAACCCTTACAACCCATGGGATGTGGGAGATGGAGACTATTCACAGTTGACAAAGAAACTGACGGGCTTTGCCGACTATATTGGAGACGAGACCTCAGACAATGGAGGTCGCGACCAAGGATTCCAGATTCAGGGCGACCTCTTCCCTATTGGGAAAGACCATCATCGCCTTCTCCACTACCAGCTGATGATTGCTAACGGACAAGGTATCAACACCTCCGATAACAACTCTCAAAAGGATTTTCTCGGCACTTTGCAGCTGCAACCGGTGAAGGGAGTTATTATCGGAGTGTTTGGTTGGACGGGAACCTACACTTCTAAGTCTGGAGTTACGGTTCACAGAAACAGATATATCATTGGCACGAGATACGATAAAAACGACTGGACGTTGCGTGCCGAATATGCCCACTCTACTGGACATAAGATTTCAGACAAGCAGGCAGACGGCTCTTGGAAAGGGAATGGTCGTACAGATGCATGGTATGCTACTTTTGGCGTTCCTTGCACCTCTTGGTTGAAGACTTACGTGAAGTATGATGTTTATAGGGATGATGCCTCATGGGCATCGGCGAAGTCTATCTATTCCTTTTGTCCGAATGTTCAGCTGCACAAAAACCTTATGTTCCAGCCGCAGTTTAACTACGTTCACGACCGTTTGTTAGAAAAGAGGAACTACTGTGAGCTATGGTGCCAGATGTATTTCAGATTTTAATAAAAGCTGGTGCAAACAATCACATTATTGCTGTGGGACGGTATAGGAGTGCTTATACAGAGCATGCTCCTTGGCAACATATTGTCGTGCTTTCTCTCCAGTGAAAGACTGTGAGTTTTTAACAGGAGAGCTGTAATGGAAGAGATATGCATCCTTTTTGCTGCTGGTGTAGCCTACAACCACGAGGTTAATGTTCTTCTCGAATGTGTATTTCGCACTATTGTCTATATCTGGCATTGGGTTCTTTGGACGTGCTGTAACGTTCAAAAGAACCTCTTTTGGAGCAGAGCTTGGTGAAAACTCGAGTTTCACGACATCGTTCTTTGTTGCCATTTTTGTGGTTACGTTGTTGCTTGACGAGGTGAACTGCACTTCTATGTCAAAGAACTTATAGAAATCATCGGAGAGGTTTACAGAATGGGTGATTTCTACAATCTTCACACTGGTTGTTGACTCTTCTTCATCGTCACTGCTGCAAGAAACGAATGCGACAAGTGATAGGGCTGCAAAGAAAGAAAGGAGGAGATGATTGACTTTTCTCATACTTAAATGATTTTTATGATTATTAGAAATTGATTCTTTTGAGAATTCTTTTTGGGGGTGGGAAAGAGGAAAATATGACTGGAGTGATTTCTGAATGGCAGAAGACTATTCCTAAGAATTGCTTGCCGCCAAGGATTCACACGCCATACGGTTTATCTTTCCCGTTGCTGTTAGAGGAATTTCTGACACGAAGAGAATATCTTTCGGCACAGAATATTTCGGCAGGGTTTGGAAAGCAGATGAAACCTTTACGAGAACCGAGGCTTTGAAGTCGGGGGAAAGAGCGACCTCCGACTCTGAGCATTCTGAAGTTACCATTGATTCTGAGCATTTTGGAGCAATCAGTAAGACTGCCACTTCTCCAAACTTTCGGTCTCGACGGCGAGAGATGCAGAATGGGAAGTTGAGAAAGGGATGAAGAGCAGACTCTATCTCCTCTATCTGAAGTTTTATTCCGCCAGAACAGATTACATTGTCTTTTCGACCAAGAATGCGGAAGTGGCGGCCATCGGCATGCAGTTCGCAGATATCGTTTGTGACGAGAAGTCTTGAGCTAACCTCTGGGGCATCTATCACGAGCAATCCCCTACCCTCTTGAGACGTTTCGTCTGCAAGGAGTGAGATCTTGACAGAATCGAACGGTTCATACCATTCACTTGCCTCTCTGCCGTTCACTCTCCTCAAAGCGATATGAGAGAGCGTTTCTGTCATTCCGTAGGTGCTCCAGACATTGTTGGGAAGTTCACGGAGTGCATCAGAGAGTTCATCATCGATGGCACCACCACCAATTATCAAGTGCTTTACCCTCTCCAGCATCTTCCTCTCTTCTGGAACAGAGAGAGAGCAGAACACCTGTGACGGAATCATTGCAGCAAAGTCTATCACCAAATCTTCTGCATTCTCTCCATTCTTTCTGCAGTTCTCGATGAGTGTGCGGAAGGGATGGTTACTTGGTGGCACGGTGATTAGCTTCATGTTCCGTTCGATGGCTCTCACAACAACCATCTTCCCTGCTATGAAGTCTAAGGACATGCACAAGAAAGCAGTATCACCGCTATTGAGAGAAAGGAAGTCGCAAGTGCGGCGAGCAGAGTTTAGCATGCGTTGCTTCTCCACCATCATTGGTTTTGGAGCTCCAGTGCTTCCGCTCGTATGCACAAGGAGAGAATCCTCGGCATTGTTCCATTCAGAATAGAATTCCTGTAGAGTCATTTTTCTTTTTTTCGTGTAAAGAAAAAGGAATGAAGAATGGCATCGGGATGTTAAGCCAAGCCGATGCCATTCTTTTTTAATTCCAAAGAGTATCCTTGATAAGTTCAATAACTTTATCAACTGCACTCTTCAGACCGTCTACATTCTTACCACCAGCCTGTGCAAAATGTGGCTGACCGCCTCCGCCACCCTGAATGAGCTTAGCAGCCTCACGAACCAGCTTTCCAGCATTTAGTCCGGCAGCAACAAGGTCATCGGAGAGCATGATGTTCAAAGATGGGCGCCCCTGAGAATAGGCACCGAGAATACATACGAGCTTCTCTGGAACTGCCTCACGGAGTTTGAAGACAAGGTCTTTCGCCATCTGAGCATCGAGCCCAATGACACTCTTTATAACAGTGCTATCGCCACGCTTCTCAGCCTTGGAGAGGAGGTCGTCTTTCAGACG
The DNA here is from genome assembly GCA_945829115.1 of uncultured bacterium. Taxonomy (GTDB): domain Bacteria; phylum Bacteroidota; class Bacteroidia; order Bacteroidales; family Bacteroidaceae; genus Prevotella. The sequence goes on from CALZTP010000012.1 coordinate 9,910, forward strand.
CTCTACCTGCTGTGCCTTGAAAGCCTCTACCTGCTTCTTAAGGTCGGCATTCTCATTGAGGAACTTCTCAATGGTGCCCTGAAGGTCTTTGGCGTTGTTGAAGAGGGCACGGAGGGCACGCATGTTGTCTTCCATCTCGTAGGTCATCTCTTCCCAGTTTCTACCTGTGGCAGCCTCGATGCGGCGGATGCCAGCGGCTACACTTGCCTCAGAGAGAATCTTGAACATTCCGATGCGACCGGTTGAAGTGGCGTGAATACCGCCACAGAACTCCACAGACGGACCAAACTGAATCACTCTCACCTTCTCGCCATATTTCTCACCGAAGAGTGCGATGGCACCGAGCGCCTTTGCTTCTTCTATAGGTGTATCGCGGTGTTCCTGAATGTGGATATCTTCACGAATCATCTGGTTTACGAGTCGCTCCACCTCACGAAGCTGCTCGTCTGTTACCTTTTCGAAATGAGCAAAGTCGAAACGGAGAGCATCTGGAGCCACGAACGAGCCCTTCTGTTCTACATGGTCGCCAAGCACCTGCTTGAGAGCATAGTCGAGGAGGTGTGTTGCAGAATGGTTTGCTGCACTTGCGTTACGCTTTTCAACATCCACACAAGCCATGAACTCTGCCTCGATGTTCTTTGGCAGTTCCTTCACGATATGAACGGTCTGACCGTTTTCTCGTTTGCAGTCGATGATATTAACCGTCTCTGACTCACTAACGAGAACACCCTGCTCTCCTACCTGACCACCCATTTCTCCGTAGAAAGGAGTATTGTCGAGCACGAGCTCATAGAAAGACGCCTTCTTCTGTTTTACGAGACGATAGCGAGTGATATGGCAGGAATGCTCTGAATAGTCGTAACCAACAAAGTGCTGCTCCTGATTGATGTCGGCAGAGCCAACAGTGATCCAGTCGCCATTCTCTACCTGTGCGGCATTGCGTGCACGCTCCTTCTGCTTCTGCATCTCTACGTCAAACTGCTTCTCATCGACACTGAAGCCATTCTCACGGCAGATGAGCTCTGTGAGGTCGAGCGGGAATCCGTAGGTGTCGAAAAGACGGAATGCCTGTGCTCCATCGAGTTCTTTCTTTCCCTCTGCCTTAAGGCTGTCCATAGCATCGTTGAGCATGTTTATGCCTTTTTCAAGAGTGCGGAGGAAAGAGTCTTCTTCTTCTTTCATCACGCGAGAGATGAGCTGCTGCTGAGCCTGGAGTTCTGGGAAGGCATCGCCCATTTCAGCCACGAGAGTAGGTATCAGCTTATACATGAATGCCTCTTTCTGTCCGAGGAAAGTGTAAGCATAACGAACGGCACGGCGGAGGATTCGTCTGATTACATATCCTGCCTTTGCATTGCTTGGCAACTGACCGTCGGCAATGGAGAAGCTAACAGCACGGAGATGGTCGGCACAGACACGCATGGCAACATCTGTCTCCTCTTTCTCGCCGTATTTCATGCCGCAGATTTCTTCTTCTGCCTTAATGATTGGCTGGAAGATATCTGTGTCGTAGTTAGAGTGCTTTCCCTGCATCATACGCACAAGGCGCTCGAAGCCCATGCCGGTATCAATCACGTTCATGGAGAGTTTCTCGAGAGAGCCGTCTGCCTTGCGGTTATACTGCATGAAGACGAGGTTCCAGATTTCAATCACCTGTGGGTCGTCCATATTCACCAGTTCACGTCCTGGCTTCTTTGCTTTCTCTTCTGGAGTGCGGGAGTCGACATGAATTTCTGAGCAAGGTCCGCAAGGTCCGGTATCTCCCATTTCCCAGAAATTGTCGTGTTTGTTTCCGTTGATGATATGGTCGGCAGGAACATGCTTCAGCCAATACTGCTCAGCCTCATCGTCACGCTCGAGACCTTCGTTTGTGTCTCCTTCAAAGACGGTTACGTAAAGGTCGGCAGGATTCAGTTTCAGCACATCAACGAGATATTCCCATGCCATATCGATGGCACCCTCTTTGAAATAGTCTCCAAACGACCAGTTTCCGAGCATCTCGAACATGGTGTGATGGTAGGTATCGTGCCCTACCTCCTCAAGGTCGTTGTGCTTTCCGCTCACACGGAGACATTTCTGTGTGTCAGCACGCCGGCGAGGCTCTGGGTCTCTTGTTCCGAGAATGATGTCCTTCCACTGGTTCATGCCAGCGTTTGTAAACATGAGTGTTGGGTCGTCTTTCACAACCATAGGAGCAGAAGGCACTATGGCGTGATTCTTTGACTCGAAGAATGATTTGAACGAGTCACGAATTTCTTTTGCTGTCATTGTCTTTTTTATATTGTTTTGTTCTTTTTTCTATTTCAGAATCTTTTCTTCTGAACTTTATGTTTCTATAAGGAAAGAATATCAATAATGCCACTCCATGATATGGAAACAGAGAGAGGGAATAACTATATTACCTTTAGAATTGGAGACAGAGAGAGAGGGTAGAGGTTAAAGTTTATCGAGCTGCTTCCGGATATCTTTAAGTTCATCTCTGACCTCTATGAGGGTATTGATGATAACAGAAGACTTGTCGACCTTGGCTGGATTCTTTGCAATAATCTTTCTGGCAGCGGCAATTTTAAAGCCACGCACCTTCACAAGATTATGAATGTTTCTTATTATCTTCAGATCGGCTTCAGTGTACTGTCTGATATTACTTGACGTTGTCTTTGGAGACAATAGCGGGAACTCTGTCTCCCAATAGCGCAACAGGCTCTCTGAGACATCGAACATCTTTGCCACTTCTTTTATGGAGTAGTAAAGCTTCAGGTTTTTATTTGCATTAAGTGCCATAGACAAGTATCTTTTGAAGTTAATAATTATGCACACATATTAATATCTTTGTTGCGAGCTACTGGTTAGTCGCAGATATGGTTTGAATCGGTTTTCCGGAAAGCAGGGACCACATTCGTAAAGAAGAACAGAACCCCCAAGACATTCACCACGGCTCCCATCCAGAATGCGGAGCCATAGCCGTAAATCTCTGCCAGGAGACCTCCAAAGAAGACTCCTATACCTACTCCAGCATCCCAGGATGAATAGAGTGTGGAGTTTGCCGTTCCCCTTTTGTTGTTTGGTGCGAGTGAGATGAACATCGACTGAACGGCAGGGAACATATGCCCGTTGCCAAGACCGATTATCAATGCAGAGAGATAATACGCCCACATGTCTGCCACTGCCGCAAAGAGTATATATCCGAAAACAGATATGCTCACTCCTATGGCTGCATTGTGTAGTATCTTTCCATCTCTCAAAGCTCTTCCACCTTGGATTCTCGAAAGCATGAGACCAAGGGAAAGAATCATGAAATACAGACCAGTGCCGCTGGTTATTCCCAGTTGTTCTTTTCCGTATATGGCGAGGTATGTTGAGAGCACACCGTAACTGAGTCCGAAGCAAGCAATGATTATTGCCTGTCGCCATCCCGCAAGGAGGAAGAAGCGGTCGAGGGAGAGTTTCCTGCTTGGCTGTGTCTCTCGTTTTTTCATCTTTATTCGTGATGCTATCAGGCACCCTGTTCCTGCCACAATCATGGAAAGGAGGAAGAGCAGCTGAAAGCTTTCTGTCCATTCATATATGAAGATTCCGACAGAAGGGCTTAGTGCAGTGGCAAGGTTGTTTGACAGTCCGTAGTAGCCAATGCCTTCTGCCCTGCGTTGAGGATGCAGGACATCTATTGCCACGGTGCTGTTGGCAATTATTGTGGCACCATAAGGGGCACCGTGGAGTGTTCTCACTATGGTGAAGACCAACAGTGAGCCTCCAAACAGATAGAAGCCGCAGAGAATGAACGACAAGGAGTAGAACACGAGGAGCACAGTTCTTCTGTTGAAACAGTCTACGAGAAACCCACTGAAAGGTCTGACCGCCATGATCGCTATAGTGTATCCAGAGAGCACAAAGCCGATTGTGTGCTTCCCTGCTCCATACGTATCGCTGAGATAGAGGGGGAGAATGGGCACTACGAGCATAAAGGAGAAATACAGCATGAAGTTTGCGGTCCATGCCTTTGTGTATTCCGCATTCCAGAGCTTTTCTTTCTTTGGTGCTGGTTTCTGCTGCAGCTCATCACTCAAAACGCTGTTCTTCTGTTCTTGTTTCAGAGTTTCCGTTTCCTTCTGTAGTTCTTCTGTTATCGTTTCATTATCCATAAACAAACCTTTAATCCGGATTGTTCCAATGGGAATGCCGGAACGCTCCGTTCTGTTATTCTATCCAAGACGTGTCGCCACCGAAGACTGTGGAAGGAGTGATTTTCTCAGCCTCCTTCTTTGTCAGCAGGCGTGCCCAAGGAGCTCGCGAAGAGGTTTCTGCTCCAGCCCCAGAGTTGTTGTACTCAAGATAGCGGGCAGTGGTTTCGTTGGCTTTGTTTCCCCAGTTATGCCATCCTTGAGGGAGGATGTGTGCTCCGAGTTCACAATTCATGAAGAGGGTGTAGGCATATGGTCTCCAAGGTCGCCCAAGATAGCACTTTGTTATTGGGAGGTTTTTATTGCTCTCCAGAGCCTCTGTTCCTTCCAGACATCGTATTGTGCATTTATTGAAGATGTAGCCGTAAGGTTGCTCTTTCGGTGTTGAAGCGGCGGTGACGTAAGAATTGTATTTGTTCACAATCTCGCAGCCCTCAAACCAAGCGGTGGAAGGACCAAAGATGAAGTCTGTGGTTCCCTCTATGTAGCAGTTCAAGAAATACTGTCTTGCACCTCCACGACCAGTGTATATGGTATCTTGGTGTCCAAGGAATCGGCAGTTCACGAATAGACATTTATCTCCCTCGACATGCAATGCGACAGCCTGTCCGAGTCGTGCGGAATTATTCTCTATTGTGATGTTCTTGAACGTGATGTTTGAGCCAGTGACCTTCACTGTGAACGTACGGAATGTTCCCATGGGCTTTCCCGTTTCTGGGAGGCGGACATTGGCATGGTCGTCCCAGGTGATGATGGTTTTATCACGGTCTTCACCACATATCTCGATATTGGTGAGCCAGGTAGGCACTTCTATCTTCTCTTTGTAAACACCTTTCTTCACGAAGATAACCTTGTGGTAGTCCATGAACGCTCGGCATACCTCTATGGCTTCAGCCACATTTCTGAACTCGCAGGTACCGTCTCGTGACACAAAGAGAGTGTCGGGGTTGTCGTACTTGTTTGCTGCATTGGCAGTGAGTGCCGCAATAGCAGCAAGGAGTGTAAAGAATAATTTTCGCATAATAATCAGATTTTTGGTTGCTGACCATGCTTTTCCTCCAATGGCATGCTATGCTTTAGAGAACAGTTCTGGTCAAATGGTTGTTTTTCGTGTTAATTGCATTTCTTTGTAGGGTTCACTCTCTACAAGACAATGCTTTTTAAGTGCATTCTCAGACATCACGTTCTTCTGTGAGAATCTACTCTTGCGATATTTCCTTGAGGTCGGAGATTTGTCTGAGAGCACTTATGATATGTTGCACTTCCTCTCTGTCGTGAGTTCTGAAGGAGAAGTGTGCATCAAAGATTCCCTCGCTACAGTCTATGTTCACCTTTAGGATATTTAGCTGCAGTTCAGAAGAGAAGACGTGTGTGACATCGTTGAGAAGACCGATGCGGTCGACACCTCTGACATGGATGCTGGCAACGAACAGCATTTTCTTATGCATGTTCCATTTGGCATCTATGATTCGGTTTCCATAGCTGGACTTCAGTCTGACGGCAACAAGGCAGTCGCGCTGATGAATGCGGATATTCCCACGCTCATCGATATATCCGAGAACATCGTCTCCAGGAATCACATTGCAGCAGTCGTCGAAAAGGAATCCCTTTATATTGCTTTCGCTGATATACACGGGTTGTTTCTTTCGGAAGGTGTTGAGCACATGGAATTTTCCATTTGCATCAATCTGTGTTCCTGGAATGAGTTCCAGTTCTCCTGGTGCATTGTAGGCATCTGTTTCTGTGTTTTTTTTCTCTGTTTCCTTTGACTGCTTCTTGTTTTTCTTGCCGTCTCCAACAATAAACGAAGGCACAAAACGTCTCCATGTGCGCCCTTTTTTGTTTTGGTCGCTCTTCTTTCCTAATTCTGCAAGAGTGTCATTGCTAAGCGAGAAGGTGTTTCTGCCTATGCCAAGCAGGAGGTCTTCTGGCTTTACGACATGGAAGATGCCACAGAGTTTATCGAAATGTGAGGTTGTTAACTCAAGACCATTAGCATGAAGCCAGTCATTAAGTACCGCCTCTCCCTGCTTTCTCAGCTCTTTCTCCTGCTTGTGAAGCTCTGTTTGGATTTTGTTGCGTGCTTTTGCTGTGGTGACGAACTTCAGCCATTCTGCCATCACATGCTGCCCTTTTGAAGAGAGAATCTCCACTTGGTCGCCAGATTGAAGAGTATGGCTTACAGGCACCAGCTTATGGTTTACCTTTGCACCTATGCAATGGTTTCCGAGGAAGGTGTGTATATGATATGCAAAGTCGAGAGCAGTGCAGTTTGCTGGCATTGTGATGATATCTCCTTTTGGAGTAAACACAAAAATCTCACTGGCAAAGAGGTTCAGCTTTATGGCATCGAGGAAGTCCATGGCATCTGGTTGCGGGTCGTCGAGGATTTCCTTGATGGTGCGGAGCCAGTCGTTCAGTTCGCGGTCACGGTCGTCTTCACTCTGTCGGCTACCATCTTTATATTTCCAATGTGCCGCAAATCCTTGCTCTGCCACCTCGTCCATATGGTCGGAACGTATCTGCACCTCTATCCATCTTCCGCTCTTTGACATCAGAGTGACGTGGAGAGCCTGATATCCGTTTGCCTTTGGATGGTTCAGCCAGTCACGCAGGCGGTCGGGATGTGCTTCATATATCTGACTGATGGCAACATATATCTGGAAGCACTCATTGATTTCCTCTTCTCGAACACGAGGAGTGCAGATCACCCGGACTGCAAGGATGTCGTAAATCTCATCGAAGGTGACGTGCTTGTTGCGCATCTTATTCCAGATGGAATAGGGACTCTTCACACGCGCTTTTATGGTGTAGTTGACGCCCATTTCGTCAAGGACCTGTCGAATGGGCTTTGTGAACTCGTCGAAGAGTTGGTCTCGCTTCTCCTGTGTCGATTGCAGTTTATTGCAGATATTCTCATATTCCTCTGGATGCTCATAGCGGAAGCTGAGGTCTTCGAGTTCTGTCTTTATTTTATTGAGTCCCAAGCGATTAGCCAGTGGAGCATAGATATAGAGAGTCTCTCCTGCAATCTTATATTGTTTGTTTGCTGGCTGTGACGCAAGTGTGCGCATGTTATGAAGGCGGTCACAGATTTTTATGAGGATGACACGAATATCATCGCTCATGGTCAGGAGCAGTTTCTTGAAGTTCTCTGCTTGTGCAGAGGCTTTGTCGCCAAAGATGCCACCAGAGATTTTTGTCAGTCCGTCTACGATCTGAGCAATTTTTGGTCCGAAGAGATTCTCTATGTCAACGATTGTATAGTCTGTATCTTCAACGACATCGTGCAGGAGGGCTGCACAGATACTCGTTGAACCGAGTCCCATTTCCTTGCATGCAATCATAGCCACAGCTATTGGGTGCATGATATATGGCTCGCCAGAGAGTCTTTTCACACCTCTGTGGGCATGGCAAGCAAAATTGAATGCTTTCTTTATTATGTCTAACTTTTGACGATGTGGGGAGTTTATGTAGCAGTCGAGCAGTTGCTGGAAAGCCTCGTCTACCATCGCATCGTTCTTTTGTTCGGTTTTTTGTTCATCAATCATTTCTTATACCTATTTATATATAAGACCATCACAACCGTAAAATCTCATTCTTCCCTTTCCGAAAGACTGTTTTTCTCTTTTATCAAGGAAAAAGGAGTTACTCTTTTTAATCAGGGGAAAAAGCGATACTCTTTTTATCAAGAGAAGGAGTGCAAATCTCTTTTTATCAGGAGAAGGAGTGCTGCAGGGATTTGGTATGTGAATAATCACAGAAAGATTATCTCACCCGAATCTTCTTTCCTGCTCGGATATTGTTTCCTTTTATTCCATTCAGACGGCGGAGCTTGGCTACTGTAGTGCCATTGCGCTTTGCAATCTGTGAGAGTGTGTCACCCTGACGCACGGTTACAGAGCGTCCTCGTGAGCTTCGTTTTTTGCTTCCTCGTTTCCCTTTTCCCACAGATGCGCCTTGTTGCGGTTCTGTAACCTCTACAACAGTGCGCTTTGTAAGGAGCTGGTCTTTCTGGTAGTTGTAAATAGAATCCTCACGCTCTATGAAGGAATTGACGAGACGTAGAGGAAGGCGTATAGGAGATGGGGTGGTTGTTCCGTTTACAATATCGTGACGGTATTGAGGATTGATAGCACGAAGCTGGTCGATTTCCATTCCGAGAACACCGGCAACCTGCTGGAGATGTACATCGCGGCTAACCATTACGGTATCTGTCTTTACAGGCAGCGTGGTTGTCATCGGGCAGATATTGTGCTCACAATAATATGTCATGATATAGTTTGCGGCAATGAAGCCAGGCACATATCCTCTGGTTTCTTTTGGGAGATAGGGATAAATCTTCCAATAGTCTTTCACACCGCCAGCACGGCGAATTGCCTTGTTGATATTCTCCGGCCCAGCATTGTAAGCAGCAATCGCCAATGGCCAGTCGCCAAAGATTTGATAGAGGTCGTGAAGGTATCTTGCTGCGGCATAAGATGCCTTTACCGGGTCTCGCCGTTCGTCAACAAGTGTGTTTACCGTCAGACCATACTGTCGCCCTGTTTCAAGCATAAACTGCCAGATGCCTGTTGCTCCTACTCGTGAAACGGCAGAAGGGTTCAATGCAGACTCAATTACGGGAAGGTATCGCAATTCGAGAGGAACGTTGAATGTTTCAAGAGCCTGTTCGAAGATAGGCATGTAGAAATTGCTGGCTCCAAGCATCAGGCTCACAGACTTTCTAAGTTTTGTGGCGTAACGGTCTATGAATTTCTGTACAATCTCGTTATACGGCATCTCAATGATTGTAGGCATGCGAGAGAGGCGCTCAATATACACCTCTGGAGGGAAGTATGGATTCACGTCACGCATGTTGCAATCGTCAGATATCTTGAGATATTTCTCCACATGATACTGCATGAGGAGAGAGTCGATATTCTGAAGCATTGACTCTGGAACTTCTATCTGCTCTTCATCGCCATCTTCATCGTCCACGACAACATTCTTCTCGTCTTCCTCTACATATACCACCTGAGCATGGAGTGGATTGTAGCAACATCCACAGAACAAAGCTGTGGCAATAATATATTTCTTTATCTGTTTTTTCATTAATCTGTTTTTTGTTTCGATTTTTTCTGCAACCTTCTCACTGGGACTCATGATGGCTGCAAGAAAGAAAATTTATCAAAAAAAAGAACATCTAACTGTTCTCAGAAGTTCAACTGGCAGCGAACTCCCAGTCCACCTGCTCCAAGGAGATCTCCACAGACCACCTTTTTCTTCCCTTCAGAGCCAGAGATATAAGCTGGTGTGACCTTCATACTGAGGTCGTCACTGATATCGAACTGTGACAGTGATGCATCAACATAAGCGTCAATGATGGAAAGTCCATATACACCGATCATACAGAAGATGCTCAGATCACGCCATCTGCGGTATCTGTCTTTTCTGTTTTTGAAGATGGTTTTATATTGTTCGATATTCGTTTCGTTTATCTGCATTCCAAGATGCAGGAACTTTTCGTAGCTTTTTGTATTTGGATCATCGTCCATTATATCGATATACGCTTTCTGATAGTCAGAATACATCTGACCGTTCCAGGTGAGAGCATAGACACAACCAACGAGTCCGCCATATATCAACGGCAGTTTCCAATATTTGCGGTTATATATCTGTCCGCCACCGGGGATAACGATAGCCATCCACAACGCCTTCTTCACGTCTGGGCGCCAAGAGGATGCTTTGCCCCCCGCCTCTTTTATTGCGCGCTCTGCGAGCAAGTTTATTTCTGCAACATTCTTATTCATCGTACTGTCTAATGGCGAGGCATCATTTTCAGAAGCCTCCCTATTCTCTGTCTGTGCCATTGTGGCAGAAGCGAAAGAGAGCGACAGCAGAATTATATATAACAATCTTTTCAATGGAGAATCAAAAAAAATATATTTCTTGGATTATGTGTTATTGAAAGTTCCTTTCCAAAAACGCCTACAGAGTCTTTTCTTTCCTCCGTATCGCCATTGTTCTTTATTTTTGCATCAGGTCGAGAATTCGCTGAAGCTCCTCCTCACTGGCAAAAGGAATAGACAGTTTTCCTTTTCCACTGGCATTGCATGTTATCTTCACATTCTGACCAGTTACCTGCGAAAGGTGAGCCCTTGCATTCTCAAAATATTCAGAGAGAGAAGACTCCCCCTTGAATTTCTTCTTGCCGAGTTCAATGCCTTCTCCGTTCTTCAACTGCTGGCAAATCTCCTCTACCTTACGAACAGAGTAACTATTCTTGAGAATTTCACGGAAGACCTTTATCTGCAACTGCGGATTGTCTAAAGAAAGAAGAGCACGAGCATGGCCCATATCAATTTCCTTCTTCTGAAGAGCCATCTGAACTGGAGCAGGAAGTTTCAAAAGGCGAAGGAAATTGGCTACCGTAGTGCGTTTCTTTCCCACACGGTCAGCAACCTTCTCCTGAGTCATTCCAGAATTGTCGAGGAGATGCTGATATGCGAGTGCTATCTCAACGGCATTCAAGTCTTCACGCTGTATATTTTCCACGAGTGCCATTTCCATGACATTCTCATCGTTGATGGTACGGATGTATGCTGGAATAGTGGACAATCCAGCTATCTGCGATGCTCTCCATCTTCTCTCGCCAGCAATAATCTGATATCGGTTTTCAGAAATCTGACGCAATGTGATGGGTTGCACAATGCCTATTTCACTAATGCTGTTCGCCAGTTCCTGAAGCGCTTCCTCATCGAAGTCTCTTCGAGGCTGGTTTGGATTGCGCTCTATGTCGGTCAATGCTATCTCGCTGATGGTTGATGAGCCACTTGTCTGTACGTTCTCTGTGGAGATGAGTGCGCTGAGCCCTCTTCCTGTGGCAGAGATATCGTCAAGCCCTCTTCCAAGTGTATTGAATTTCTTTTTTACAGCCATTATTATTTTCCTTCTCTGCTAATGATCTCTTTTGCTAATGCAAGATGGTTCTTTGCTCCATTGGAATCGGCATCGTAGAGAATTACCGGTATTCCGTGACTTGGAGACTCTGACAGTTTCACATTTCTCTGAATGACGGTTTTAAAGACGAGTTCCTGGAAGTGGCGCTTTACCTCATCGTAGATCTGGTTTGCCAGTCTGAGTCGGCTGTCATACATCGTCAGCAGGAATCCTTCTATCTCTAACCTCGGATTCAGTTTTGACTTGATAATCTTTATTGTGTTCAGCAGCTTGCTGATTCCCTCCAATGCGAAATACTCACACTGCACAGGAATAATGACCGAATCAGCAGCAGTGAGAGCATTGACAGTTATCAGTCCGAGAGACGGAGAACAGTCAATGAGTATATAATCGTACTCCTGACGTACTGGCTCGAGAATCCTCTTCAGCACATTCTCCCTACTTTCAAGGTTCAGCATCTCTATTTCCGCTCCTACAAGGTTAATATGACTGGCAACAATATCCAGCCCATCAATGTCTGTTGTGTAGATAGCATCTCGAATGTCCGCTCCATCAATAATACATTCATAAATTGAACATTCCAACTGCTGAATATCCACACCAAGTCCACTTGATGCATTAGCCTGAGGGTCTGCATCAATCACGAGTACCGACCTCTCCATAGTTGCAAGAGAAGCAGCAAGGTTAATAGTTGTGGTGGTCTTCCCTACACCGCCTTTCTGGTTCGCAAGCGCAATTATTTTTCCCATTATGCAAGTTGTTTAATGAATATTTGGGTACAAAAGTACAATTTTTTTTTCAGATATTCGAATAATAAACCTTTTTTTTGTACTTTTGCACCTAATTAAATAAAAAAAATCATGTTCAGACCATTAATTCTCATTTCAAACGACGACGGATACAAGGCAAAAGGCATTTCCGAGCTCGTTAGAATGATTCGCCATTTAGGCGATATCATAGTGTGTGCCCCAGAAGAAGTACAGTCTGGAAAGTCACGTGCTTTCACAATGACAGAACTGACAGTAAGAAAAATCAAGGAGCAAGAAAACAGTCAAGGCACGGAGTGCTGGTATGCATGTTCTGGAACTCCTGTTGATTGCACGAAGGTGGCCATAAACAAACTGTGTCCAAGGAAGCCAGACCTCGTAATAGGCGGAATAAACCATGGCGACAACGCATCCACGAACACCCACTATAGCGGTACCACCGGTATTGCTTTCGAGGGAACGGTGAAAGGGATTCCGTCAATTGCTTTCTCTCTCTGCGACTATTCTCCAGAGGCTGATTTCTCTTGCATGGCAGAGCACGTTGTTGCCATCTGCAGATATGTTCTCGAAAAAGGCTTACCAGAATACACCTTCCTAAACGTTAACTGCCCCAAAGCAACTGCTGCATCAGAGATAAAGGGTGTGAGAGTATGCAGAATGGCTCATGGAGAGTGGATGAAAGAGGTTGTGGAGAGCGATTCTGCTGATTCCCCTTCCCCCTCTCCCACAAAAAGAGATAACTCCTTTTACGGCAGATACTTGCTTCGCGGATATTATCTCAACAACGAGCCAGAGAAGACCGACACCGACAATTGGGCAATCAACAATGGTTTCCTTGCCGTAACCCCAACAACGATAGACATCACGGCATTTGATTTTCTTGACACTCTCTCCATGTCTTTAACAGGGTCACACTGTGGAGAATAGTGCCATCTCTCGGTTATTCCCAAGCATCAAGATCTTTCTCTATCTTTGACATCATGGATTTTTTGAACACAGGGTCTTTTCCTGCCTTTTTCTGGCTCAGATAGTCCGCTACCAGAAACTTCACCTTAGGGAAGAGGAGAATAATGGCAATAAGGTTGCAGATGGTTATCATTGCCATGCAGAGGTCAATGATGCTCCACGCAAGGTCAAGAGTCAGCAAGGCTCCTGCCATGACACACCCAGAAGCAATCATCCTGTATACGAACAACGACAGCTTGCTTTTTGTGAAAAAGAGAAGATTCGTTTCTCCGTAATAACAATTGGCAATGATTGTGCTGAAGGCAAAGAGCCAGATAACGACTGCAATGAAAGTGTTTCCGATACTGCCTATTTCATGTGTCAAAGCATTCTGCGTTAGCTGGATACCGTTGCTTGCTGTATAATCAACGCCACTGCAAAGAATCACGAATGCAGTGCAGGAGCACACAACCAAAGTGTCGGCAAAGACACCCAATGCCTGAATGAGACCTTGTTTGACGGGATGGCTGACACTTGCCGTGGCGGCAGCATTAGGAGCAGAACCTTCGCCTGCCTCATTGCTGAACAGCCCTCGCTTTATTCCCATCATGACAATAGTGCCGAGTGTTCCACCGGCCACCTGCCCTACCCCAAAGGCGTTCTCTACAATCATGCACATCACTTTTGGCAAGACCGTGATGTTTGAGAGAACTATGAAGAGTGCCAGCACGAGATAGACAACTGCCATAACAGGAACAACGGCAGAGGAGATGCGAGCAATACGGTGTATGCCTCCGAAAATTACGGCTATGGTAAGGAGACAGAGCGCCATTCCCATCCAAAGCAATGGAATATCGAATGCCTTTTCACATGCGAGAGCAATAGTATTGCTTTGCATGGCATTGTTTGCAAATCCAAAGGTGATGATCATCAGAAAGCTGAAAAGAACGCCCATCCATCTTCTGTGAAGACCGTGAAGCATGTAATAGGCAGGACCGCCATAGAAAGAGTTTTCACCACGGCGCTTGTATAGCTGAGCCAGGGAAGACTCTACAAAAGCGGTGGCAGAGCCAAAGAGTGCCATCACCCACATCCAGAAGATTGCTCCTGGGCCTCCTACACTAATGGCTGTTGCTACACCAGCAAGATTTCCCGTGCCTATTCTCGATGCCAGTGCAACGACAAATGCTTGGAAAGAAGATATTTGCTTCTTCTCCAGTCCCGAGATGTCTCCATGCTCTTTTTTCTCTCCTGAAGAGAGCATAAGACGGAACATCTCCTTGAACAATCTAAACTGCACGAATCGAGTGCGGAATGTGAAATACAACGCACAACCTATCAGCAATCCGATGTTCACATACGTCCACAGCCAGTCTTGCAATCCGTCTATAACGCTATGAATTGTCTCTACCATAATAGCTTATGTATACATAATTTTTTTCAGGTGGGTTCTATTAATTCGCTTTGTCAGATTTCCGAATTATCTCTGAGAGCAGAGTGTCAGTTTTAGAAGGTTTCTGTCCCCCGGGAAACGGGGGAACCGAAGGGGGTGAAAAGACCATTGACGATGCGGGCATCGTGACTGAGAACCGACGCTCGAAGCAAGAGCAGAGACAAAGCTTGCTTTGGCTATGCCTTGCAAGGAGGAGGAAGCCGTAAGGCAATAACTGGCAGTATGCGCCAGAGAGAAATGGAAAGATGACAAAACGTCAACCCATAATTAATAACATTTAGACGGTGGGAGACTTGTCCTTCGGACCCACTGACCGAAGCAGCCTTGTCGGCGAAGCCGGAAGGCAGTGAGCGAGGGAGGTAATTAATAGAACCCACCTTCAATGAATAACGCAGGTTATATTTCTCCGACAATTGCCGACGAGAAGCCACAACTGGAGAATCTTGATAAGGAAAAAAAGTGTCCAAGCAATACAAAAGAGTATTCTTAGACACTTTATTCTTTTTTTTTCACCGCTACAATCCGAAGATAATAGCAGTCTAAAGATTCTTATTCCTCTGCAAGACGTGCCTTGATAGCAGCAGTCTCAGCCTCGTAACCAGGCTTCTCGAGAAGTGCGAACATGTTCTTCTTGTAAGCCTCTACACCAGGCTGGTTGAATGCGTTCACTCCAAGCAGCTGTCCAGAGATGCCACAAGCAATCTCGAAGAAATAAATCAGCTGACCAAAGTTGTAAGCGTCAAGACGCTCAATAGAGATGAGGATGTTTGGCACACCACCATCAACATGTGCAAGGCGAGTGCCGAGCTCCGCATTCTTGTTCACCTCATCAATGCGCTTTCCAGCAAGGAAGTTCAAGCCGTCAAGGTTCTCTTCATCAGAAGGGAAGAGGAGGTTTCTCTCTGGATTCTCAACAGAGATACATGTCTCGAAAATGGTGCGCTCGCCGTCCTGAATCCACTGTCCCATAGAATGAAGGTCTGTTGTGAAGTCACAAGAAGCAGGGAACAATCCCTTTCCGTCCTTACCCTCAGACTCTCCATAGAGCTGCTTCCACCATTCTGCATAGAAATGCAGCTTAGGCTGATAGTTGATGAGAATCTCGATCTTCTTTCCATTCTGGTAGAGTGCGTTACGTGTTGCAGCATAGATAGCAGCAGGGTTCTCCTCGAAAGGAACGTCAATGCCACACTGCTTCTCCATAGCAACAGCACCAGCAACCAGCTGGTCGATATCAATTCCTGCACAAGCAATTGGGAGAAGTCCTACAGGAGTGAGCACAGAGAAGCGACCTCCCACGTTGTCAGGGATAATGAAAGAGCGATATCCCTCCTTATCGGCACAAGTGCGTGCAGCACCCTTCTTTGCGTCAGTAACGGCAACGATAAGGTCCTTTGCAGCCTCTTTTCCCACTTGGCTCTCAAGCTGAGTCTTGAGGAGACGGAAAGTGAGTGCTGTCTCAGTAGTAGTTCCAGACTTAGAGATATTGATAATGGCGAAAGTCTTGCCCTTGAGATAGTCTGTGAGTTCAGAAAGGTAGTCTTCACCAATGTTGTTTCCAGCAAAGACAACAGCAGGAGCAGAAGAGTCTTTTACGAGCCATGCAAATGAGTTCTGCAAACCTTCAATAACAGCCTTCGCACCAAGGTAAGAGCCACCAATTCCAGCCACTACAATCACCTCTGCCTTTGCGCGCAAGTCAGCAGCAACCGCTTTCACCTCTGCAAGGAACTCTGCAGTGATTGATGTAGGGAGATGGAGCCATCCGAGGAAATCATTTCCAGGTACCGTACCCTCCTCAAGACCTTTCTGAGCAGCAACGACCTGCTCCTTTAATGCCATTACTGCTCCAGCAGGGAGAAACTGCTGAGCTTTTGTGATGTCTAACGAAATATTTTTCATGTCTATAAATATTTATTATAGTTAAGTTAATGTATGAATAGTCTACTACATTTGCGAACCGCCTCATATTGTTTTGCAGGCAGTCCTTTTACTTTACTGTCGTCTTAAGTTTTGGATAGCAGAATCCTAACTTTCGGTGTTATTCCGCCATAAGCTTACGGTAGCGAGGACGCTTTATCTCATCGGTTCCGAGACGAGCTGCCTTATTGATTTCGTAGTCGGAATAGCTGCCTTCAAAGAAGAACACCTCACCGTTACCCTCAAAAGCGAGAATATGCGTACAGATGCGGTCAAGGAACCAACGGTCGTGAGAAATGACAACAGCGCAACCAGCAAACGACTCGAGACCTTCTTCGAGAGCACGGAGGGTATTTACGTCAATATCGTTTGTAGGCTCATCAAGCAAGAGTACGTTTCCTTCCTGCTTCAGTGCCAAAGCGAGCTGCAAACGATTTCTCTCACCTCCTGAGAGCACTCCGCAAAGCTTTCCTTGGTCGTTTCCAGAGAAGTTGAAGCGGCTTAGGTATGCACGTGCATTCACATCTCGCCCTCCCATTCTGAATGTCTCCACTCCCTGTGAGACAACCTCATAAACCGTCTTCTTTGGGTCGATATCCTTATGCTGCTGGTCTACATAAGCCAGTTTCACGGTTTCTCCAACCTCGAAGGTTCCGTTGTCAACACTTTCCAATCCCATGATAAGGCGGAAGAGAGTTGTTTTTCCTGCTCCATTCGGACCAATTACGCCAACGATTCCATTTGGTGGAAGCATGAAGTTCAGGTCTTTGAAAAGAACCTTCTCTCCGAAAGCCTTCGCCACATGTTCTGCAATGAGAACCTTGTTTCCAAGTCTCGGACCGTTAGGGATGAAAATCTCCAGCTTCTCCTCACGCTCTTTCTGCTCTTGATTGAGCATGGCATCGTAAGAGTTCAGACGAGCCTTTCCCTTCGCCTGACGAGCCTTTGGAGCCATTCTAATCCATTCCAACTCTCTCTGAAGAGCCTTCTGACGCTTTGAAGCCGACTTTTCCTCTTGTGCCATTCGCTGAGTCTTCTGGTCGAGCCAAGAAGAGTAGTTGCCCTTCCAAGGAATGCCCTCTCCTCTGTCGAGTTCAAGAATCCATTCGCTAACATCATCAAGGAAGTAGCGGTCATGGGTAACGGCAATCACCGTACCCTCATATTGCTGTAGGTGCTGCTCAAGCCAATCGATAGACTCCGCATCAAGATGGTTGGTAGGCTCATCGAGAAGAAGCACATCAGGTTTCTGCAACAAGAGTCGGCAAAGCGCCACACGTCTGCGCTCACCTCCAGAGAGGTTGTCCACCTTCCAGTCTCCTGGTGGGCATCTGAGAGCATCCATAGCCCTTTCTATTCTTGAGTCCATATTCCAAGCATCGGTAGAGTCAATGATATCCTGCACCTCAGCCTGTCTCGCCATGAGATTATCCATCTTGTCTGGGTCGGAATAATACTCCTCGAGACCGAATTTCACGTTTATCTCGTCATATTCCTTCAATGCGTCATAGACATGCTGCACACCCTCCTGAACGTTCTCCTTGACGGTCTTTGTCTCGTCAAGCGGTGGGTCCTGAGGGAGATAACCCACGCTATATCCTGGGCTCCACACCACATCTCCCTGAGTAGGCTGTTCCAGTCCGGCGATTATCTTCATCAATGTAGACTTTCCCGCACCGTTTAGACCAACAATTCCTATCTTCGCTCCATAAAAGAACGAGAGATAGATATTCTTCAATATCTGTTTCTGATTCTGAGGAATGATTTTGCTCACTCCAACCATCGAGAAAATTATTTTCTTATCATCTACTGTTGCCATATATCTATTGTTTCCTTAATTTTCAATTTATTCTTCTCGGTTAAAAAATACGTTTATCCATATTTCACTTTTTAACACAAACAAGCTTTACTTCCATTCCGTAACGTCAAGAGTTGCCTCCATCTGCTCTTCGACAACGTCTGGGAGATTGCAGAAGAAGTCATATCCCGTTCGCTGCTCCAGCTCGTTGATAGTGATCATATACGGTGTGAGGTTACTGCTATTGTCTGCCTTATGCTCTGCCCAGAACGCCATTCCACAATACATTCCAGCAGCTGTTTTCTTCATCACCGCCATAAAGAAATACTTTGGCACGGGCATTCTTAGGTTTTCATTGCTTGCCTGTGTGGAAGGATTCTTCGTTAACGTACCAGCCACCGTTTTTCCATTTAGAAAGACATCATATAGCGTCCCGCCTTTGCAAACATAAAGCGTACCACCGTTTCCCACTGTTGCGTCACGCCATGTTCTCACCTTGCTCTCCATCTTCGCCCACACCTGCGCATTGAACTTGTTTATCTGAGGGTGCATATTGCTAAGGAAGAACGTCTGTCCGTTCACATTCTGCGAGCAGATGCGGTCTTCTGAAGCGCAGATATGCCCACGGTCATAGCCAGAACCTTTATAGTCGGAGAGTTCTGTGCGGAAGTCAGCAGGGATTTCCTCATCAGGCTGGAAGGGGTCGCCAGTCCACACCTTTCCCATCCACGATG
This sequence comes from uncultured bacterium, assembly GCA_945829115.1. GTDB lineage: Bacteria > Bacteroidota > Bacteroidia > Bacteroidales > Bacteroidaceae > Prevotella. Next base: position 28,647 of record CALZTP010000012.1, read on the forward strand.
CGCCATCCCACTTTTTTCTTTCCCATCCTTTCGTGTTGTTCCTGCTATTCCATTCCCAGCAAGTCCAACGTTGCGCACGTTTTATGCAGTCCCACTCCACAATGTAGTTCACGCCTATCTCATCGTCGTGTTTCACGAGAATGACATAGTTGGTTCCCTTCATCACCTTGGGCATCTCCGTTCTCACGGCATACTCGCTTTTATCTCGACCATTGGCATTTTTATTCACCTCCACTGAGCGAGGGGACGAATCATCGTCAGAGCCACAAGCAGCAACGAGCAAAGAGACCGCCATAAGGGCATAATAGATATAATTCTTTTTCATCAAACGTTGTTATTCTTTTCTTCGAAAGTTGTAATTTCCTTTTTCCTTGCAAAAGTACAAAAAATAATTTTAATCACCAAAAAATATTGAAAGAAAACTATTTTTTTATTTATTCATCTTACACAAACAATATCTTTTCTATCTGTTCAGTTGCCTGATTCTCATCCGCGTCTGGCGGTTAAACTCCAAGAAGAACAGTGCGCCAGCAAGAGTAAGTCCGAAAGGCATTCCACACCACACGCCCACTGCTCCCCACCCCATTTCAAAGGCGAAGAAATAGCTCAGTGGAATGCTCACGAGAATATACGCCACAAATGCTGCCCCCATCATTATCTTCACGCATTCTATTCCTCTAAGCACATTTGCAAACATAATCTGCATGCAATCACCCACCTGATATGCCACAAAAGGCACAAGCAACGAGACAACGATTGCTGTCACCTCTACATCGTGCGTAAACAACGCTGTGAGCGGATAAATCCCTAAGCAGATAACCGTAGAGATGACAAGAAACCAGCAAACTCCCATTCCGAATGCAACATACGCCGTGCGCCTCACCTCCATCCATTCTTCCCTTCCTCGGAACTGGCTTACCCTAACAGCCGCTGCCGCTCCTATTCCATACATTACGAGGAAGTTCAGCGTGGAAATGGTACACATGATTTGATGTGCGGCAATCTCCTTCGACCCTATCCATCCCATGAAAATCGCACAGACATTAAACGAGGCAGCCTCCAAGCACATCTGTAGGGAGATTGGAATCCCTATCCGGGTCATTCTCCACAATCCCTCTCTGTCGGGCATAGAACATTTTCTCGCCTTCCCCGACAACACAATCCCCCTCTGTTCTTCATCAAGAACATCTTTTCTTGCTAACAGAAGCAGAGCATTGAAGTCTCCCCGGCAAGCCGAATAGCTTTCTCTTCTATAGACAAGAAGCACCATTGCCAATGCCATGAACACTCTTGCACTCAGCGTAGCAATCCCCGCACCGAGAAGTCCCAATGGTTCAAGAAGAGTGTTTCCAGACACCTCCACACCAAATATAAGCATCCAGTTCAAAAGAATGTTCAGTACATTCGCCCACAGCATCACCCACATAGGCAACTGCGTCTGTCCGAGGGCATCACTAAACTGCTTCAAAGAGTTGAACACAGCGAGAAACGGCAAGGAAAGAATCATTGTCAGGAAATAGGGTTTCGCCAAAGGAATAATTTCCTCTGGTTGACCAAGAATCTCTATGTTCACATTCAAAACGAGAAGTGCCACAACAAGCAGTAGCGACACCGTCACTCCCGTAATCAGACTTTCCCTCAAAGCCTTTGCCACACCAAGAAAGTCTTGCCTTCCGAAACATGCCCCAACAACAGGTGTCGTACTGTATGAAATTCCTAAGAGAAAGAATATCACAAGATTGAATACATTGCATACAAATCCGGCAGCCGATAGTTCCAAAGTGCCATACGCCCCTACCATAGCAGTATCCACAAACTGCTGCACGGTAGCTCCCAACTGTCCTACAATTAAGGGTATCCCCAACAATGTAATAGCTCGAATATGTTGTTTAATAGAAATCATGGCCACAAAGTTACAGCGTTTTTTTCACACGGCAAAATAAATGTCGGCTTAAATATGTTAAGAAAATATTAAATTCGTTCATTCCTCTTTTCTAAGATAAAAAAAAAGTGTATCTTTGCAGGAAACATTTTTTATTCACAAAAAAACAGTCAAAAACAGTCATGACAAGAAAAAGTGTAACGATACTAATTGGATTGTTCCTTCTTTGCTGCACTGTCTCAGCAGAGAAGAAGGTGAAATACATCTTCTATTTTATTACAGACGGAACAGGAGTGAACACCATACTCGGCACAGAGATGTTCAAAGCAGAAAAGAACGGAACAATCGGGCGAGAGAAACTCTGCATGAGTCTGTTTCCAGTGCAAAGCATAGCATCAACATTCTCCGCAGACAACGGCGTTACTGACTCCGCAGCCTCGGGAACAGCTCTCGCCACTGGCAAGAAGACAAAAAATGGCGCCATCGGCATGCTCCCCGACTTGCAGACGCCCGTTTCTTCCATCGCCACATGGGCGAAAGCAGCAGGCATGAGAGTAGGCATCGCCACCAGCGTACCCATCAATCACGCCACCCCAGCTGCCTTCTATGCCCACGACGCATCTCGCAACAGCTACTACAAGATTGGCTCAGACATTGCCTCTTCTGATTTCGAGTTCTTCGGAGGAGCAGAGATTCGCGACCATTTCGACCCAAAGCATAATCCAGAAAAACCAGACCTCTACACAGAACTGAAGAAGTACGGCTACGAAGTGGCATTCGGCGTTGCTGACTATAAGAAAAAGTCTGCAAAGGCAAAAAAGATCATCCTCGTGCAAGACACCACTCAGCTGAATCCTGCCTCTGGCTCTTTCAGCATCCCTTACGCCATAGAAGCAAAGGAAAACGAGCTGAAAATAGAGGAAATTCTTAACTGCCAGATAGACTTTCTTATGAAAGACAACAAAAACGGGTTCTTCCTAATGAATGAGATTGGAGGAAAGGTTGACTTTGCCTGCCATGCCCAAGACGCAGCAACAGCATTCGCAGAAGTAGAGGCTGTCGACCGCTGCATGAAGATTGCCTACGATTTCTACCTTCAGCATCCTGACGAAACCCTCATCGTGCTCACTGCCGATCATGAGACTGGCGGACTTGTTCTCGCCCTTGACCATATCTACGGACTAAACCTAAAAATCCTTGAAAACCAGAAAGTGAGCATGGACGGCTTCTCTGCATATCTTCGACAGATAGCAAAGGAAAACGGCAACAACGTCTCTTGGGAGATGGCAAAGAGTGCCATAACAGAATGCTTCGGACTTTGGGAGAAGATAGAGGTCACAGAAGAAGAAGAGAAGGGCATCAAAGAAGCCTGGGAGACTTCTTTTGGCAAGAATGCTAAAATGGTAAAGAACGAATATTCGTCTAATCCTGCCCTTTCTGATTATGTCAAGAAGCTCATGTCGCACAAGGCACTTGTTTCTTGGAGCACACGGGGACATTCTGGAGGTTTTGTTCCTGTCTATGCCATTGGTAACGGCTCAGAACTGTTCACAGACTACAACGACAATTCTCTCATTCCTCTGAAAATCGCAAAGGCTGCTGGCTTCACGATTCCAGAGAACTAATCCTGATTCTCATTTATGGATTCTCTGGGAGAGAAGGAACACCAGCCCTTTTAGAAACATTTTTTTTATAAATCACATAAAACAATTTACACCTTATTATATATAGATGATCAAGAAGATTCTCTTTTCTTTACTCTTTCTTCTGTCTGCGGCAAACATCTCAAAAGCGCAGACAGTTGCTGACGGCACAACAGAATATACTGGAGAGGTCGTTGTTCATGTCGATAAGAACTACAGTTGCCCAAATGTGATATACACCATCACGAAAAACAACGACGGAACCATAGATCTCGTTCTTCCTGAGTTCACGCTCGAGAAAACAACAATAGGCACCATCTCCGTAGGCTCGTATACCGTAAAGAACATTTCCTTTAACAACACAGAGAAGAAATACTTCCGCGACTATACCTCCGACGGACTTTCCATGCACCTAACCGTTTCTGGAGCAATCATGAACATCGATGGAGACTATGCCATTGAAAAAACGGGAAACATATCTGTCACAATCTCTAATGACGGACAAGCTACCATCGTGAACAATTTCCAGCCAGGAAAGATGCCGTTCTTGATCACCTCCACGTTCACAAGCAACTCATCTTCTGACATACAGAACATTTCCACCTCCCGCAACAACTCGGGAAAAGCATATACCCTCTCTGGTATAACTGTCTCACAGAATTCCTCTGTTGATTCAGACAATACAGAAAATCCTTCCACCCCTTCCAATGGGTTTGGCAACGGAATAGTGATCATGAACGGAAAAAAGTTTCTCACCAAAAAGAGATAACCTATGGAGAAAATCAAAGAAGCATTTCTAACCTCTGGCTCCTATCCTGCATGGCAACCAAAGGTTGTGCTCTTCGACATGGATGGAGTCCTCTACAATTCCATGCCTAACCATGCCTCCTCATGGCATAACTCCATGAAGGAGTATGGCATCAACATCAGCGAAGAAGGGGCTTACATGTATGAAGGCATGAGGGGTGTCGAGGTTATAAAAAAGCTTGTAAAAGAACAAAAGGGAGTGGAAATCGATGATGCCACAGCGGCTGAGATGTATCGCAAGAAGTCTGAATACTATGCTGCCTGCAAAAAAGCAGACCTCATTCCTGGGGTAAAAAACCTGCAAGAGGCAATTGTACGCGCAGGACTTCGAGTAGGTGTTGTCACTGGTAGCGGACAGAAAACTCTTCTCGACCGCATTCTACACGACTTCCGCGGACTTGTCTCAGAAGATATCTTCGTGACGGCAAACAACGTGACAAAAGGGAAACCAAACCCAGAGCCTTATCTCGTCGGCATGCGCATGGCAGGAACTTCTCCTTGGCAAACCATCGTTGTTGAGAATGCTCCCTTGGGTGTTCGTGCCGCAAAAGCTGCTGGCTGCTTCACGATTGCAGTGAACACGGGACCTCTACCCGACTCCGTCCTTCTCAACGAGCGTGCAGACCTTGTCGTGCACAACATGGACGAAGTCACTGCCCTATTACCTTCTATCCTCAAACAATATTGATAATCTTTCAATAATCCATTTGCCTATGTCTACACCACACAACAACGCAGAGTCAACTGCTTTCGCAAAGACCGTACTGATGCCGGGCGACCCGCTGAGAGCGAAATATATAGCAGAAAATTTCCTCGAAAACGCAAAACTTGTAAACAACGTCAGAAACGTTCTCGGATATACTGGCACCTATAAAGGTCACCCCATCTCTGTAATGGCATCAGGAATGGGCATTCCTTCCATCGGCATCTATTCCTATGAGCTCTATGAGTTCTTTGGTGTAGAGAACATCGTTCGCATCGGCTCTGCGGGTTCCTACACAGAACGACTAAACGTGATGGATGTCGCTCTTGCAGAAAGTGCATATAGCGACTCTACCTTCGCTCTGACAACAAGCGGTTCCACAGAAAACACGTTCTTCCCTTCTCCTGAACTCAACGAGATCATTCTGAGAAAAGCTGCTGAACTGAAGATCACGTGCAAAAACGCTAAAGTGCACTCCTCAGACGCTTTCTACACAACACCTGCCGTAGGGTCCTGGAAGGAAATCAGTGACCGCACAAAAACTGAATGTGTTGAAATGGAGAGCTTCGGACTCTTCCACAACGCCAAGATGCTGGGAAAACGTGCAACCTGTCTCCTCACCATCTCCGATTCCTTCTGTAGCAACCAGACTCTCACGGCTGAAGAGCGACAGAATTCCTTCACGCAGATGATGACACTCGCACTCGAAAGCGCAATAGAGTTCTAAACAAAGGGCTATGCAGAGGCATTACATCATGGCTATAGACACAACACAAATATGCTCAAATAACACTTATCGTATTTCCGCTCTTTCTTATCACAATAGGAAAGAGCGGATTTTTGTTAACAAACGCAAGTTTTTCTGAACATCGCTTTATTCACTTTGACCTCTGTCAAGAATAATGCAGTTTTTGAAAAAAAACGCTCGAAATATTTGCGTGTGTGCGATAACAGTAGTAACTTTGCACTCGAAATCAAGAAACAACGATTTCAAGAGATAAAAACATCGCAAAAACAGATGTTACTTCTAAGGGAGTCAGAAAACGACAAAGTCCCTGAAGAGAAATCTCAAACATGCAATCGGTCTTATCTTCCAAAAAAAAAGAGAGACACACAAAAACGAATTAGTTTTTCATAGATAGTATATAGTTAGGTTTTAGTTATTAGGTAAAAGTTAGTTAGTTTTTAGATTGTATTAGATTTTTAGGTAAAAAAGATTAGTTATTATTCAGGTAACGTGACCGGCCGTGACGGCTAGTCTTCTTTTAAGAAAGTTATTTAAAAATCGATACAGACAACTGCAGACATTGTGACGATGTTTGCAGTTTTTTTTGCCCCTTCACAAACATCGCAACACAATCGACAAACCATGTGAGCAGAGACGCCCAGTTACTCAGACTACTGGCTTCCAGTCAGAATATTGTCCCCGTTGTCATCAAAAAAATAATCTCCGTTGTCGTGTTACATACCCATAGGAACATTTTTTTTTCTTGAAAATAAAAAAAAGCACAATCCATACACCTTATTATAATTTTTTTTTTGTAAATTTGCAGGGAATATCTCAATCAAAAATTTTTTCTTCAAAGAAGATGCGCATAAAGAACGTTATTTTGACAGACCATATCCGGCAGGTGAAGATAATCCTTGTTGCGATGGCAGTGATCATTGCCACCGTATCGTTGATTGTGTCAAATATCCTCGTCAGCGACCTGAAGGTTGAAGAAGAGAACAAGATGATGGTATGGGCGGAAGCAATGCGCACTCTGAACACCGCCGACGAGAACACCGACCTTACGCTCGTTCTGCAGGTAATAAACGAGAACAACACCATTCCCGTGATCGTGGAAGACTCAATGCGAGAAATCCACACCTTCCGAAACGTAGAGATAAACGCATCTTGCGAAGAAGATAGCATACTCTTTCTACAACGCAGTGCTGAGCGTTGGCGTAAGAACGGACATAGCATTCGCATCACACTCGATCAGCAGGAATACATAGAGGTTTGCTACGACGAGTCGCTGCTCATAAAGCGCCTCGCCACCTATCCCTACGTGCAGCTCGGAGTCGTGCTGCTCTTCGTGGTCATTGCCATCTTCGCCCTTCTCACTTCAAAGAAAGCAGAACAAAACAAAGTGTGGGTGGGACTGTCGAAAGAGACCGCACATCAACTCGGCACGCCAATCTCTTCTCTCATGGCATGGAAGGAAATTCTTCGCGAAACATATCCAGACGACGAGCTCATTCCAGAAATGGAGAAAGACATCAGCCGCCTGCAGATCATTGCCGACCGATTCTCAAAAATTGGCTCTCTCCCAGAGTCTTCTCCAACATCCCTCCGAGAGGTTATCACGAGTGCGAAGGAATATATGGAGAGGCGCATATCAAAGCAGGTGGTCATCTCGCTACACTGTCCAGAACAAGACATCGTTGTAGACATGAACCGTCTGCTCTTCGAATGGGTCATAGAAAACCTCTGCAAAAATGCTGTTGATGCCATAGAGGGAAAGGGGCGCATAGAGCTCAACATCTCTGAGTCTCCAACAAAAGCCATCGTGGAGGTGGCTGACACGGGTAAGGGCATCAAGAGCAAAAACCTGAACAATGTCTTCCGACCAGGATTCACCACCAAGAAGCGTGGCTGGGGACTCGGACTTTCTCTCGCGAAACGCATCGTGGAGGAATATCATCACGGCAGAATCTTCGTGAAAAGCTCCGAGCCTGGTGTAGGCACTGTGTTCCGCATAGAACTACGAAAGAAAAACTAAATAAAAAACACTTTACTATCAATGAGAAAAATCATGTTCCTCGCCTTGTTGTTGCTGATAGGCCTGCAAGGCATTTTTGCAAAAGACTACGTTCCCGACCCTTACTCCTGGACTTCACAAAGCAAGAACTCCAGTGAGTCAATGCCTTGTGGCGGCCACGACATCGGAATGAACGTATGGGTGGAAAACGGCGACCTGCTCGTCTATCTCAGCCGAAGCGGATTCTTTGACGAGAACAACACGCTCCTGAAAGCGGGTCGTCTACGCCTGCACATAGAAAGCAAGAAAAATGTTGGAACAAGCATCTTCAACTCCCCAAACTTCTCGCAGACACTCTGTCTTGACGATGGAGCCGTATATGTGAAAGGAGGGGGTGTCACCGTGCGACTCTGGGCAGATGTGTTCTCGCCAACCGTCTTCGCAACCGTTTCCTCAAAGGAGACCGTATCTGCAACGCTCTCTTACGAAAGCTGGCGCCATCACGATCGCAACGTGCCGCGAGAGGCTTGTCAGCAGTTCTCCTGGAAGTGGCTCACAAAAGGGCAGCACAAGACTTTTGCCGACTCCATACGTGCAGAGAAATCTACACTCTTCTTCGAGCATCACAACCGTCAGGAGACTGTCTACGACTTCACCGTCGACTACGAGAAACTCTCCGAAGTGAAAAGCTCCATACCCGACCCTATCGGCAACCTCGCCTTTGGCGGTCGCCTTCAGGCTCCAAACTTCACCTTCTCTGGCACAACAGAGGGTGTCTATGCCGATACCGACTTCAAAGCATGGCAGTTCAAAAACGAAAACCTGCACAACGCAACCATAACCGTTGAGCTGCTATCACAGAAGGGCGGACTGCAATTCCCTACTTCCGTTCTTAAGGCGGAGGTTTCGAAGAAACGCTCCGCAGCATGGTGGCATAGCTTCTGGCAGAGGTCGTATATCAAGAGTTCGAACCCAGAACTGCAGAAGCTGCTTCGCAACTACGAACTCTTCCGCTATATGTTAGGGTGCAACGCTTATGGGGCTTGGCCAACGAAGTTCAATGGCGGACTCTTCACCTTCGACCCCTCTAACGTTCAGAAAGACAACCCCTTCACACCTGACTTCCGCTGCTGGGGCGGTGGCACCATGACGGCACAGAACCAGCGACTCGTCTATTGGCCAATGCTGAAATCAGGCGATACCGACATGATGGTTTCGCAGTTCGATACCTATCTCCGCATGCTTCCTGCCGCAATGGCGAGGGTGAAGAAATATTGGGGTCACGGGGGTGCTTGCTTCGAGGAGCAGATAGAGAATTTTGGTCTGCCAAACCCTGCTGAATATGGAAAGCATAAAGAGGGGCAGGACCCAGGGTGGATGAAGAACAAATGGCTTGAATATCAATATGATACCGTCTTGGAATTTTGCCAGATGATTCTCCTCGCAAACGAATATGCGGGAATGGATATCACACGCTACAAACCGCTCATCACCGAGGCAGTGCGGTTCTTCGACGAACACTATCAGTTCCGGGCTTTGCAGCGAGGAGCAACAGCTCTCACAGAAGACGGGAAGCTCGTGCTCTACCCTTCCTCTGGCTGTGAGACCTACAAAATGGCTTACAACCCAAGTGCTGTCATTGCTGCACTGAAAGCCGTGACAAACTCACTGCAGCGACATGGCGGACTCTCTGCTTGGGGTTTAGACACGACTCTCGTGAGTCGTATTCCAGAGATTCCTCTACGCACAATAAACGGTGAGGACTGCATCGCTCCTGCCATCACTTGGATGAGAATAAACAACGTAGAGTCACCACAGCTCTACCCCGTGTTCCCTTGGCGACTCTATGGACTTGGCAGACCAAACATCGAGATTGCTCGAAACACTTATTTCATGGACGACTACGTACAGAAAATGCGCTCTTCAACGGGATGGAAGCAAGATAATATCTGGGCGCCAATTCTTGGCATCACCCACCATGCCGTACAACTCCTGAAGGAGAAGTTCGCAGACGGTCCCTACCGATTCCCAGCTTTCTGGGAGCGTGGCTTCGACTGGGCTCCAGACCATAACCGTGGCGGCTCTGCCATGATTGGCTTGCAGGAGATGCTTCTTCAAGAGAAAGAAGACGGCTCCTTGATTCCTTTCGCCTGCTGGCCAACAGAGTGGGATGTGGAGTTCCGCCTTCATGCCACTGGTGGTCGCATCGTAGAAGGCTCTATGAAGGAAGGCAAAACCGTTACGTCTGTCTCTATCGGCGAGGGTAAGAAAAAGTCAACAACCGTTCTCCCCTCCCCTCTTCGCATAACCATCTTCGGCGATAGCTATTCCACTTTCCAAGACTATATCACTCCCGATACAAACGAGCCGTGGTATTACTTCCCTGGTCACGAGAAGAAATCTGCCGGCAACGATGTCATGCACCCCGACCAGACTTGGTGGTGGCAGGTGATTGAGAACCTCGGAGCTCGGTTAGAGAAAAACAACTCTTATAGCGGCTCTACAATAGGATATACTGGCTATAAGAACCGAGAGACAGGAAAGCACGAGAACTACAAGCCTCGCTCTTTCATCACACGTGCTCCAAACCTTGGAAATCCAGACCTCATCCTCGTCTGTGCCGGCACTAACGATAGCTGGTGTGGCGAGCTCCTCGGCGAGGAGAAATACTCTGACTGGAAGGAGTCTGACCTCTTCACCTTCAGTCCTGCAATGGCGAAATGGTGCGACACCATGAAGCGTCTCTACCCTTCCAAGCGCATCGTCTTCATCATAAACACAGAGTTAAAACCAGACTTTGTAGCGGTTATGAAGAAATGTCTTGAGAGATACAACATCGAATGTCTCGAACTGAAGAAAATAGATAAGCAAATGGGGCATCCGTCTGTAAAAGGCATGAAGGCTTTCGCCGATCAGGTAACAAAATACCTCAGAGAAAATCCTTAAGAAGAAGAACACGGGGACTGGCTACCGTTCATGGTAGCACCAGCTCGTGAACGGAGCCTGTCCCCTGTTCAGAAACTGATAATAAAATAGAAAAAATGAAATCACTTAGAGAACTATTCAGAATAGGAACCGGACCATCAAGTAGCCATACCATGGGACCTCAGAAGGCGGCAAAAATGTTCTTGGAAAAGAACGCTGATGCCAAGGCTTTTCAGGTTACTCTATATGGCAGCCTTGCAGCAACTGGGAAAGGACACCTCACCGATGCTGCCATAATCGCTGTTTTGGAAAAGAGCGCACCAGTAGAAATAATCTGGAAACCAGACGTCTTCCTTCCTTTCCATCCAAATGCGATGAAGTATGTTGCCCTTGACGAAAATGGAAAACAGAGCAATGAATGGACGGTGTATAGCATTGGGGGTGGAGCACTCTCTGAAGGTGAGGGTAGCAAGGACTTGGAGACGGCTGATGTTTATAAGATGAACACAATGGAGGAGATTCTCTCCTGGTGCCAGCACACTGGGCATAGCTTCTGGGAATATGTAGAGCAGTCGGAAGATGAGGGCATCTGGGACTATCTCCGTGAGGTGTGGCAGACAATGCAGGAAGCTGTGGAGAGAGGCGTAAACCACGAAGGGCGACTGCCAGGGCCTCTGAATCTTATGCGCAAAGCACCTTCTTACTACACAAAGGCATCGGGATATAAGGCTTCTCTTCAGACACGCGCACTTGTATATTCCTATGCCCTGGCAGTGAGCGAGGAAAACGCATCTGGCGGCACCATTGTCACCGCACCAACCTGCGGCTCTTGCGGTGTTCTCCCTGCCGTGCTCTACCATCTCTATAAAGGCCATAACTTCAACGAGCAGCGCATCCTCCACGCCATAGCAACAGCAGGACTCATAGGAAATATCGTGAAGACAAACGCTTCTATCTCTGGAGCTGATGTAGGGTGCCAAGGGGAAGTGGGAGTGGCATGCGCCATGGCGTCTGCTGCCACCTGTCAGCTGTTTGGAGGTAGTGTGCAGCAGATTGAATATGCTGCAGAGATGGGATTGGAGCATCACCTCGGCATGACCTGCGACCCTGTCTGCGGACTGGTACAGATTCCTTGTATTGAGCGAAACGCATTCGCTGCCACACGTGCTCTCGATGCTAATCTCTATGCTTCGTTCTCAGATGGCATTCACCGTGTGTCGTTCGATCATGTTGTAGATGTCATGAAGCGTACCGGACACGACATCCCATCTCTCTACAAGGAAACGAGTGAAGGCGGACTGGCAAAAGACTTCCATTTGTAGGAAGAACAGAACACGGGGACTGGCTACCGTTCATGGTAGCACCAGCTCGTGAACGGAGCCTGTCCCCTGTTCATGCTGCCACGGGATAAGAAACAAAAAAGAGTAAAACAAACGTTATCACTTGATTTGGTTTCACCTTCTTTTTAGCCGAAGGCGGGTATTTTACTTGTTGGTATCTTCAAGTGGTGCGGGCACCACTGCTGATGGGATTTGAGGCGACTGCATTGAGCTTGCTCAGATAAAGTCGAATCAAAGCCATCAGCAAAACCCCAAGGTTTGAAGATACAACAAGTGTTTTTATTGGTTTTTGTCTAAGTAGGTGTGCAAAATTATTTTTATAAGTAGGTGTGCAAAATTATTTTTAT
>CALZTP010000013.1 GCA_945829115.1 uncultured bacterium
GTTCTATCGAAGACAAAGCGAAGTTCTATCGAAGACAAAGCGAAGTTCTATCGAACATCTATCGAAGACCTATCGAATACCTATCGAACATCTATCGAATATAAAGAGAGGTTTTATCGAGTTATCTTTTTGATTCATTTGCCACTTTCTTCCTCTATAGCTTTATATGCCTTTGCCAAAACTAAGCTTAAAGTGTAGGTAACCATGGTGCCTCTATGGTTGTTAATATAGTATAAAAATGGGAAATTGTGATAATAATAGGCAAAAAAATCGTAACTTTGTGGCAGATTACTTTTTCATAGCATTTTTATGAAAAAACTCCGAACTCATGATATAGAGAGTTAGGAGGCTGAAGGTAAAAGGTGTAAAGACTTTCAACATGGAAACAAAGCGACTAAAACGACTGCCAGTAGGCATACAGACATTCTCTGAGGTTATTGACCTTAACTGTCTGTATATTGACAAGACTGAGTATATCTGGAATATGATACACCACAGTAAGTATATCTTTCTGAGCCGCCCAAGACGGTTTGGAAAGTCATTGCTATGCTCTACTCTCCAGGCATATTTCGAGGGAAGAAAGGACTTGTTCAAGGGACTCTTTATTGAAACAGTGGAGAAAGAGTGGACGGAACACCCTGTGCTGAGATTTGATATGTCATTGGGTAAGCACATGGAGAAGGAACAGTTGGAACGCTACCTTGGTATGCGCCTTGCTGAGTATGAAATGAAATACGGTATCACTAATCCTGCGACTGACAATAACGACCGCTTAACGGCATTGATTCAGTCGGCATATCATAAGACTGGCAAGAAGGTGGTAGTTATTATCGATGAGTATGACGCCCCATTACTTGACGTGGTACATGAGGAGAAAACTCTTCCTGTGCTTCACAATGTGATGAGAAACTTCTACTCGCCACTGAAGGCATCCGACCCTTACCTGCAATTTGTCTTCCTCACTGGCATCACGAAGTTCTCGCAGCTTAGCATCTTCAGTGAGCTGAACAACCTGAAGAATATCTCCATGCGCCCCGACTTTGCAGGTGTGTGTGGTATTACGGAGGAGGAGATGCTTACCGCCATGTCTGACTATATCGATGACTTCGCCGATGCTCAGCAGATAACATGCGAAGAAACTATCGAAGGACTGAAGAAACAATATGATGGTTATCATTTTTCCTGGCCATCACCAGATATTTTCAACCCTTTCAGCCTCCTCAACGCATTCCAAGACCATGACTACACCAACTATTGGTTCTCGTCTGGTACACCTACCTATCTCATTGAGATGCTAAGGAAATTCAATGTTGTGCCTACTGATATCAGTAGTATGCAGGCACTTGCCTCGGCATTCGATGCTCCGACAGAGAATATGAAGAGCATAACGCCACTGCTTTATCAGAGTGGTTATATCACGATAAAGGACTACGACCGAACATCGAGGCTATATACCCTCGATATTCCAAATGGCGAGATACGAGTAGGACTTATGGAGAGCCTTCTGCCCAACTATGTAGACATGCGTACAGAAGCTGGAACAACAACCATTGCTAAGATGTATCGTGCTTTATACCATGACGACCTCAACGAGATGTTCCGACTCCTGCAGGCATACCTCCTCACCGTTCCTTATTGCGACAACGCAAACTCTGAGGGGCACTATCAGCAGATGCTCTATGTCATCTTCTCACTCTTCGGCAGATATGTTGACGTGGAGGTGCATACACCTACTGGTCGGGTGGATATAGTGATGAAAACAGCTAAGGCGCTTTATCTCTTTGAGCTAAAGCTGAACATGTCAGCAGAGGCAGCCATAAAGCAGATAGACCTAAAGGACTACTCTTCAAAGTTCGCCCTCTCCGCTCTTCCTATCGTGAAGGTTGGCATCAACTTCGACCCAGAGCGTCGAACATTAAGCGACTGGAACATAGTGACAAATGAATGATTGTCCCTGTTGTCGTTAAAAAATAATCACGACAACTAAGACAACAATGACAACAAAAAGCGCCAGCTACGAAGTCCTCGGATAAGTGAAAATAGCAAAAACGTATGACTGGAAGCCATTACCTCTATTGTCTACTGTTAAGGTAAACCGTCATGTTTTTGTCTCAATTGTCTCAAATCTCAATTGTTAGGATGGAGGGGTGCTACATATACAGTGAAAAAAGAATTATATATATATTTAAATTTTCTGCTCGTGTATTTCCCTAAATGGCGCTCTGTAGGAATTGAGATTTGAGACAATTGAGACAAATGAGGAGAATATGTTTTTTCCTGCATGCGAGTCCTACGTACAAACTTGCACTTGAAAACATAAAAAAGCCCGTCCGCACATGAGGAATGTTCCTCCCATGTTCCTCCCATGTTCCTCCCAAGTTCCTCCCATTTTTCTGCGGACGAGAATAGGAGACGAAAGGAACGAACAAAAGAGCAATGAGGAAGGTGCTTCTGCACTGGGGCTTGAAGATGTGTTCTAAAAGGGTTAGGTTTCAGTCCAAGCAAACGCCCTGAAAAGGAGGGACAAATAGTGGCAACCATAACAATAAGGGTGCTTGCTTCAATACGAAACAATCAGATAGATGAATCAGGGCTATCTGTACGTGTTACTCTAACACTGCAAAAAAGGAAAAAGAAAAAAGGGTGCGCATCTGCGCACCCCGAAAAGGATATTAGGAATGGTTGGTTGGGTTAGTTTCCAGAAGATTTAACTTCGATAACCTTGTATTTATAAACAGGAGTAGTATTTTTTACTTCATAGCAGTACTGGATTGCATAGTAGCCAGCAGTTTGTGGGGTGAAGGTTGCTTTGGTTCCAGATACAGAAATGTTTTCATCTCCTGTAATTTGTTTGTAGGTATCCTTGATTCCAGATGCCTGAAGATCTGCTTCAGTAACAAGACTACTATTTCCACAGTTGTAAACTTTCAGGCAACCAATTGTGTTGTCTTGTTGATTTAGTTCCTTATCTACACCTGTACTATTATCCGTTACAGTAACAAAAATTTTTTTGTTAACCTTATTATACTCAATACCATTAGTTGTTACAGAACCTGCCTGATATGTTGTGATGCTTGGAGTATTGATGATTGTCTCAGTACCTTGTTGTGATACTGTCTCTGCTGTTACTACTGCATCGAATGTGATAGGGTAGAGGCCAACAGGATCATCTGCTCCTGTACCTGTTGTACCGTTTGTCTCCTGAGAGATTTTGAAGATGTATGTGTACATCTTGTTCGGTTCCCACTTACAGTATGCGGCAGGGATAGCTGCGGTAGCACCAGTAACATTGATTGTCTCTCCAGAAGTACCTTCTGCAGTAAGTGTGTAGTCACATTTGATTATTATTGCCTGATTATTATTATTTGGAATAACGGTAAAATAACCTTTATCATTCATATCTGTGTCTGTGCCGTAGAGATAGTGAACATTAGACTCATTGGAAGATATCGCTTGTATACCGCTCGCAAATTCACCACCGTACCAATTTTTCACTGGTATAGCATTATTATATTCATATTTGAAAAAAGGATTAGCGTTATCATTATCTTCATCCCAATCATAAGTTACATTTGCAGTAACACCGGTTCCGCCATAAAAGTTTTCCCCTGATGATGTAAGAACAACGTTGTTCGCATATGTGCTTTCTTCTTCAAGTCCTGAGTCTCCTTTTTTATAGAATTTTATTGCACTGATGCTGTATCCCTTAATTGTTTCGTAGATACCTACACGCACCTTTGTCTGAAGGCGGGTGAACTGAAGCTCAACAGCATTTTTATGATTATTCGGGGTGATTACTTTTGGTTGTGCAATATAAACAGGGTCTGGCTGAATAGCAGTACTTTCTTCACCTGTATTTGGGGTAATATGCCCACCAAGACCTGTGACAGTAGCAGAAGCAATATCATCTTTTCCCGATGTAGGGTTAAATGTAAATGCACTAATCGGCGATCCAGCTACAAATCTGTAATCAGTAGCAGAGTAGTCCCAATATTTGATGTATTGGTTTTTGTTAAGTGTTACTCCTGTAGTAGGGGTATCATTTAAATTTCCTACATATTCCCAATCACCATTAGGATTTGATGGTGTATTATCTGTTTTATACCAAACAGAATAGTTATCAAACACCTTCTGAGATGTACTATTCACTGTCTTCCATCCATACACCTTGAACTGCTTATCAAGCATCTGCTCTGTTGTTCCTGTATTCTGTGTCACACGTGACATACTACCAGTGCCTCCACCGAAACCGATGATGTTTTCCTTTGTTGTCTGAGTGAATTCAGGGTTCTCACCCATGTATTCATCCACGGAGCAGCTTGCGAGAGCTATTGCAGCTGCGAAGATAAAATAGTTTTTGTTATTCATATCGTATTGTTTTTTTTGTTAATCAAGTATATATAGTTTTGTTTGTTAGTAATCGTGAGTTATGTGGTTACATCTCTATCTCCCATTCGTTTTCCTCGAAGTCCTTCACGACAGCATCGAATGCCGAGCCGCCCGGCTTCTTTGGAGGAGAGATAGTGTCCATGTCGAGTTCTATGGTGATCACGCCACCCTTGAAGAGTTTCTTCACCTTCTTTGTCACGTCGAAGACGAAGGCGGAGTCGTTACCGTTAGAGAACTGCATGTTTATGTCTATGTAGTGTTTGTTTGGGTCGTCGTAGTTGATTCCGGTTCCTCTTGTGAGGTTTGGGTTGTTGTTACAGATTCCGAAGGTAACCACCCTTCCTCCAATGATGTCCACCTTTTCCCCATTTCGCTCAATGCCTTTCTTCATGCGTACATTATAATACAGCGTGATGGGATCGGAGCCCGAGAATCCAGAGTTTAGGTTTGCCGTTCTTGCCATTCCTGAGATGAATGCCGTACCGTCTATGCTACTTATCTTCCCTTTGTTGTTGTGGAGTATAATCTGAGTGAGGTATATGTAGGTTACTGGTTGCAACAGCATATCCATTTTCAACACCCATACATTTCTTAGCGAGTCGAGTACGAAGCCTTCCATGCTTTGGTTGATGTCTATGTTCCGCTTGTAGGCGGAGAATAGCTGTTCGGGCTGGTAGAAGGCACGTTGGTAAGGAGAGTTGTACTTCACCGAGTGCATGGTTTGGTTTGTGTATGCCGTGACATATTCGAAGGTTGTTTCCTCGTCTATTCGCACATATGGGCTTCCCTCCGGGTTCACCACGTTGTTCCATGCCAGCATATCCCACAGTCCCCAATCGAACCTTGTTGAAAAGCTGTTTCCTGACGTTGTGGTATGCAGGTCAGGGTATTGGTGTGGAGCGTCTGGGTTGTCTTTCTTGTTGTATCCTCTGATCACGAAGCCGTTGTTAGCCTCGAACTTATTCAGTTCTCCTCCGAAGAGCTTTGTGTCCTCCTCATCCCATCCGTAGCTCCATTCCGCCTGCCAGTCATATTCTATTCCGTATTCGAATTCATAGTCCCAATACGTCTCCAGTTCGAATTGAATGCTTTCTATCTGCACCTCACTCTTTGTTCCTCCTCTGTGGAGGTTGAGGTCGGGGTCTCGTCGGCATCCTGTTAGAGTGAGGAGTAGAGAGAATATCAGTATTATCTTTTTCGCCATTGTTTCCTTTTTTCGAGTTGAAAGGGTTCAGGCCTTTACTGTTTTCGTTTTTTTCTTTTCACTTCCTGTTTCCTTCTTCGAGCATTCTTTTCCGCTCTCTGTATTTCTGTGTCTTTGACCTCTTATGGTAAATAAGGTCGTAGCTGAGTGTTATCTCCGCCCGAGTAGGACCAATCCACGACTTTGCGTGTTTTCTCTCTTGGAAATCGTCTGCCTCTCCATACCATTTATAGAAATACGCCTCATGGTCGTTCTCTGGGTCAATAGGGCAGAGCCACTGGTAAGGGTCGTAGAGTGTGCGGAAGTATCCGAGTTGTACGCCGAACTCCAGTCGCCAGTGTTGTTTCTTCTTTCCCAGTCCCACGACATAGCCAAGTCCGAGTCCTCCGCCCCATCCTTCACCTTCCCAGCCGCGGTTGGCATCGAAGCAGATATTATATAAGGCTGCCTGCGCGTATGCGCTTATATAGAACCCTTTGAATGCCGCCCCTTTCCCCGGTTCTCTGCGGAGTATGTTTCCCGAGCGAGTGTAGTAGCGCGTGAAGAGTTGGTAGTTCCTCACTTGGAAGTATTTATGCTGTCGGTAGTTTTTCCACCAAGGGCAGTCGAAGGAAGCTCCGAAGGTGAAATGCCCTTTGAGAGGGTATATCTCTATCGCCACGTTTGGTATGGGACAGAACTTTCCGTATCCCGGCATGTACGCGAAGTCGTACAGGATATTTGTTTTTATGTTTATCAGTTCGCGCCGTGGTAGGGTGTCTGTGTCTATGGTGTCCTTTTGTCGACTTTTTGGTCCGTAGAAGAACGTTACGGTCTTTACGTTTTGACTTTTGCTTCCGTTTTTTAACGAATCGGCAATGAAAACCTGACCAAAGGAGAGATTCACCCCAGCCACAATTGCAAACATTGCAAGTAGGTATCGCACAGTTTTGGGATTGTGTATTTGTTTGTTTTTGGGTTAAGAAGTGATGTTTTTGTTAACGTAAACACTTCTGTTTGTTTGGAATTTTAGGCTAACAGCTTAATAATTCGAGGTTTAGAATCGTTGAACTTTGTTTGTTAAGTTTTGGATTTCTATCGCAAAGGTAGATATATTTTTTTAGGCGTGCAAGAAAAATAATAAAAAAACAACGTGTGTTAACTTAGTTTAACACAATCAATAATTGCTTTTGTTTCATTGAGTTGAAAATATGGCAATTTGTTAAGTTTCCAATGTTGAAATGCACAAACACACCCCCTTTGCGGTTGCATTTCATAGGGTAGAAGAGATGAGTGGTTTGTGTGATTGTGTGAATTGTGTGATTTGTTTGTTGTGTGTTGTGGTGTATGGTGTTATCTTACAAAAGTTTAGGAAAAAAAAGGAAAAACGTAAGCAAGAAGAAAAAGCAGGATTTTTTAGGGGGGGGTAAAAGTTGATTTAAGTCATTTTTCTAAAGCGGAAAAAAAAGAAAAGTAGGGTTTTAAGGCTGGGTGAAACGTAAAAAAGAAAAGAAGGGTGAATTTTTAGAGGAGAAGAGAGGATTTTAGAGGAGAAGAGGACGCAAGAGGAAGCAAGAGGAAGCCAGAGGATAGAGGATTTTTAGAGGACGCAAGAGGACGCAAGAGGAAGCAAGAGGAAGCCAGAGGATAGAGGATTTTTAGAGGACGCAAGAGGATAGAGGATTTTTAGAGGAAGCCAGAGGATGGAGGATTTTAGAGGAAGCAAGAGGATAGAGGATTTTTAGAGGAAGCCAGAGGATAGAGGATTTTTAGAGGAAGCCAGAGGATAGAGGATTTTTAGAGGAAGCAAGAGGATAGAGGATTTTTAGAGGAAGCCAGAGGATAGAGGATTTTTAGAGGAAGCAAGAGGATAGAGGATTTTTAGAGGAAGCCAGAGGATAGAGGATTTTTAGAGGAAGCAAGAAGAAAAGAAAAACGGCGGTGTTGATGCACCGCCGTTTGAGGGTTTTCTTAGAAGGGGGCTTTGAGGGGTTTTCTTAGAAGGGGGCTTTGAGGGGTTTTCTTAGGGGCTTTGATGGGTTCTCAGGGGTTCTATTGAAAAGCTATTCTATTAGAAAGGCTTCTGCACGCTGGAAGTCTTCGGGAGTGTCGATACCGATTGTTTCTACGTGTGTTATTCCCACCTTTATATTATAGCCGTTTTCGAGCCAGCGGAGCTGCTCGAGAGATTCGGCGAGTTCGAGAGGAGACTGAGGGAGCTGGGTGACCTCGTGAAGGACGTTACGGCGATAGGCATAGAGTCCGATGTGCTTTAGGAATGGGAACTGTGAAGGCCATTCGGAGCGCTCCTTGCCACGGATGAATGGAATCACGGAGCGAGAGAAATAAAGGGCGTAGCCCTGTTGCGACACCGCAATCTTTGGGGAGTTGGGGTTCTCGATGGCATGAAGGTGACCTTCTGTGATTTCTTCGCCTGGAGAGACAAAGGGTTTTCCGAGAGTGGCAATGGAAACGGCAGGGTCGGAGAAGCTCTCCATGACCGTCTGAATCTGTGAGACAGCCACGAAAGGCTCATCGCCCTGAACGTTTATAACAACATCGTAGTCGATGCCCGTTTCAGAGGAGATGGTTGTCACTGCCTCCTCAATACGGTCTGTTCCGCTTTTGTGGTTTGGGGAGGTCATCACCACCTTTCCACCGAAGTCGAGTACGGTGTCGAAGATACGTTGGTCGTCGGTAGCCACATAGACAGTATCTACTGCCTTCTCCACCTGACGGTAGACACGCTCAATGATTGTTTTCCCTCCAAGGACAGCCAATGGCTTTCCCGGGAAGCGCGTAGAAGCGTAACGCGCCGGAATGATTGCTATATATTTCATAAAATTCCATTATGACAGTTTTCACCCACAAAATTACAAAAAAAATCCATTCCACAAGACTATTTAAGAAGAATTATAGGGATAATAGTGAAAAAATATAAAATAATCAAGGTTTGACTACTAAAAAAGCGAGAAAATTACTATCTTTGCATATCATAGTTTAAACCGAAAGCAATAGAACTCGGTCTAATTGTATAGGCACAGCCTACCTTAAAAAAAAGAAAGATTGAAGAATCGCAATCTTTCAAAAGGGAAAGGCGATGTTGTTATAAAGAAGAATCGTAATCTTAGAACACAGTAAAGAAAAATCGTGAAAAGAAAAATAATAACATTATTGATGACGCTCGTCATGACAACAGCATGGGCACAGAAGATCACTCTTGGCTCCTGCATTCTGAAAGATGGCGGGAAATATAAAGGGGAACTGATGGCAGGTAAGGCTCATGGTAAGGGTCAGGCTGTCTATAAGAACGGAGACACGTATGAAGGGGAGTATGTGAAGGGTAAGCGCCAAGGCTATGGTGTCTACACCTTCTCTGACGGTGAGAAATATGAAGGCTCATGGTTTCAAGACCAGCAGCACGGCAAAGGAACCTATTACTTCTTGAACAACAACAAATACGTGGGACTCTGGTTCAAGGACTACCAGCAAGGACATGGCGTGATGTACTATTACAACGGAGACGTCTATGACGGCAACTGGTATCAAGACAAGCGCCAAGGAAAAGGACGCTACACGTTCGCCTCTGGAGCGTGGTATGAGGGTGAATGGAAGAACGACCGCAAGAACGGAAAAGGGCATTACGAATGGAGCGATGGCTCTTTCTATGATGGACAGTGGGTTGACAACCAACGCTCTGGGAAAGGAACCTATCGCTATGCCGATGGGGATAAATATACGGGACAATGGAAAGACGACATTCAGCATGGCAAGGGCATCTACCACTATGCGAACAAAGACGTCTATGAAGGCTCGTATATCCAAGGCGAGAGACACGGAGAAGGCATCTTCCGCTATGCCAATGGCGATGTGTACACAGGGCAGTTTGCCAATGGCGAGAAGAATGGTCAGGGCACCCTTGTCTGGAGGAATGGCGACTCTTATGTTGGTCAGTGGAAGAGCGACAAGCACCACGGTCAAGGCGTTCTAAAGAAGAAGACTGGCGACACGTTTAATGGTACGTTTCGTGACGGAAAGATGGATGGCGAGATGATTATCCATTTATCTAACGGCACCCGCTTCAAAGGAACCTATCGCAATGGTAAGGCAGATGGTAAAGCTATTGAGGTTGACAGTGATGGAAAGCGTTTTGAAGGAAGCTACCGAGACGGGAAGCGTGATGGCGCCTATGTCATTAAGAACCAAAATGGTGATGTCATAGAAAGTGGTGAGTATTGTTTAGGAAAGAAGTCGAGAAAGAGTTAAGCAATTTTTTCTTTATTAGAACAAAAAGAGAAAAAGTCTGCAAGAACATTTTTTTCTAAAAAGTCTAACGATTCTTTTCCTCCCTATTATTGCTAAGAAGATATTTATAAACAACATAAAAAACTATTAAATTAAACAAATAATACTATGATTATTGATAAGATTGAAAACCTGAAGAACTATGTTTCTTTGAACCCTTACTTCGCTAAGGTAGTGGAGTTTCTCGAGAAGACAGACCTCAACAGTCTTGAGAACGGAAAGCATGAGATTGACGGAAAGGATTGTTTCGTGAATATCATGGACACAAAGGGAAAGACAAAGGAAGAGGCGGTTATGGAGACACACGTGAGAATGCTCGATATCCAGATTCCGCTGAACGAAGACGAGATATACGGCTATACCCCTACTGTAGACCTTCCTGCTGCAGAGTATAACGCAGAGAAAGATGTTACGAAATACCCTGGCGTGATGGGCGAGAGCTTCTGTGTCTGCCACCCAGGCATGATGGCGATCTTCTTCCCTGAGGACGGTCACCAGCCTTGCATTGGCAGTGCGGAGAGCATTCATAAGGCAGTCTTCAAGATCAAGTGCTAAAGAAATTGATGGCGAAGGGCATATTCGCTAAAAAAGGAGGGTTCTATTGATTCGCTTTGAAAAGAGAGCCCCATGATAAAAAAAATATTTTCGGTGGGAATTGATTGAACTCACCAAAACCAAATTCATAGAAATATGGCAGAGACAAAGACAACGCGCAAACCTTGCGCTCGCAAGGCATGTGCAACAAAAAAGGCAGATACCAAGAAGACAACCTCTAAGAAGGCAGCTGCAAAGGAACAGGAGATAAAGCATATAGGACTTGTGGAGAGCGACCCATGGCTGGAACCATACGAGAACACTATCCGTGGTCGTCACGACCATGCCGTATGGAAGATCGGCCAGCTTACGAATGGAGGTAAGAGTACCCTCTCTGACTTCGCCACCGGACATCTCTACTTCGGACTGCATAGAACCGCTCGTGGAGGATGGGTGTTCAGAGAGTGGGCACCAAATGCTACCGCCATCTACCTCATTGGTGACTTCAACGGCTGGAAGGAAGATGAGAAATATGCCATGACACGTGTCTCAGAGAGTGGCAACTGGGAGCTGAAGCTTCCAAAGTCGGCTATGAAGCATGGCGACCTCTTCAAGCTGAAGGTGAAATGGGAAGGTGGAGAAGGTGAGCGCATTCCAGCATGGATTCGTAGAGTTGTTCAAGATGAGGAGACAAAGATTTTCTCTGCTCAGGTATGGTCGCCAGAACAAGACTATGTCTGGAAGAAGGCTACCTTCAAGCCAAAGAAAGACCCTCTGTTTATCTATGAGTGCCATATTGGTATGGGACAAGATGAGGAGAAGGTAGGCACATACACAGAGTTCAAGGACAAGGTGCTTCCAAGAATCATCAAGGACGGTTATAACTGCATTCAGATTATGGCAATCCAGGAGCATCCGTACTACGGATCTTTCGGCTATCACGTATCGAACTTCTTCGCTGCCTCTTCACGCTTTGGAACACCAGAGGAGCTGAAGGAACTCGTTGACACTGCCCATAAGCATGGCATTGCTGTGATCATGGACCTTGTTCACTCACATGCTGTAAAGAACGAGATTGAAGGTCTTGGAAACTTCGCGGGAGACCCAAACCAGTATTTCTATCCTGGCGATAGAAGAGAGCACAACCAATGGGACTCTCTCTGCTTCGACTACGGAAAGGACGAGGTGCTCCATTTCCTACTCTCTAACTGTAAGTTCTGGCTGGAGGAATATAAGTTCGACGGCTTCCGCTTTGACGGTGTAACCTCTATGCTCTACTACAACCACGGTCTTGGACAGGACTTTGGTGGCTATGGCGACTATTTCAATGGCAGTCAGGATGAGAACGCTGTCTACTACCTCATGCTTGCTAACAAGCTCATTCACGAGGTTAACAAGAACGCTATCACGATTGCTGAGGAGATGTCAGGAATGCCTGGTCTGGCAGCGAAGTTCGAGGCTGGCGGACTCGGTTTCGACTATCGTCTCGCAATGGGTATTCCAGACTATTGGATAAAGATGATCAAGGAGAAGAGTGACGAGAACTGGGGTGTGTTCGATATCTTCTGGAAGATGACCGACCGCAGAAGTGACGAGAAGACCATCTCTTACGTTGAGTCACACGACCAAGCGTTGGTGGGCGACAAGACCGTTATCTTCCGACTGATCGACTCTGACATGTACTGGCATTTCAAGAAAGGCGATGAGAACGGAACGGTTCACAGAGGCATTGCCCTTCACAAGATGATTCGCCTCGTTACCTGCTCAACAATAAATGGAGGCTATCTGAACTTCATGGGTAATGAGTTTGGTCATCCAGAATGGATTGACTTCCCTCGCGAAGGTAATGGCTGGAGCTATAAGTATGCTCGCAGACAGTGGAACCTTGTAGACAATCAGGAGCTCTGCTACCACTACCTTGGTGACTTCGACAAGAAGATGCTTGAGGTGCTGAAGTCAATAAAGGCATTCAACACCACTCCTGTGCAGGAGATCTGGCATAACGATGGCGATCAGGTGCTTGCATACTCACGTGGTGACCTTATCTTCGTCTTTAACTTCAATCCTACACAGTCGTTCACCGACTATGGATTCCTTGTTCCAACAGGATCTTATAGCGTTCTGCTGAACACCGACGACCCAGCGTTTGGAGGAAACGGACTTACTGACGATAGCATCACGCATCTCACAAACTACGACCCTGCATACGTTGAGGAGCATAAGGAATGGTTGAAGCTATACGTCCCTGCACGTACTGCAATGGTTTTGAAGAAGAACTAACCTGATATTTTTCCTCTTTCTGAACGGAAGGGATTAATGCAGGCAAAAGGTGTTGAAAGAATTTCACTTTCATGCGGTTACATGCCTAAAGAGAGAATCCCTCCTGTATGAATGATGTACAGGAGGGATTTATGTAGTTTTCAGAATTTCAAATGGTGACTTTTCTGTGTTGTCATCTTCCATCTTCAAAAACTGCCAAACTCCATCTTCAGAAATTGCTTTCTTCCCATCTTCAAAAATTGCTATCTTCAAATATTCATATTTCATTCAACAAAACAAATAAGGAGACATGATTTATTGCACGATAATAAACATCCTTTTCATCTTTGTTTATGTCTATTGCTACCAGACACCGACACTGACGTTTGCACAGAATGTGCTATCAGAAGGTGTTACGGTCTATTACCCGTTTACAAATGCTTTGCTCGTGACGTTGACAGCATGGATTTTGCAAGCTGTGGTGAGGTCGGTTACTAAACTGCGGGGCATAGGGTATGCCTTGACATTCGTGCCTTCCATGCTTTTTGTTGCCTTCCTAACAAGCATAGAGGTAGAAGGCGACCATGATTTCAGGGTGACGACATGGGTGTGGCTTATCCCTTTGATTCTTCTGCTGTTCTTTTTCTTGGCACATTATGTTAGGCAGATAGAAATTGTCTCAGGGAAGACGGTGAAAAGCCATGTCTCTGAGAGTATAAACATGTTTGTTTCTTTAGTGATGATGCTCCTGGTGAGCATAGCGGGAAACGGAGATGAAATGCTGCATAAGAGAATAAAGGCAGAGAAGCTTATTCTTAACTCAGAATACAAGGCGATTGCGGAGAACGAGCATGAAGGTGGAGAGGTGCTTAGATTCTTTGGCTTGGCGAGTGGAGACAAAAGCAAGAAACGGTGTGAGAAGACAGATAGTACCCTTTCACTGATTCGCTTTATTGCTCTCGATAAGGAAGGACTTCTCCCAGAGAAGCTCTTCACCCAGCCGTTCCTTGGAAACAGTATGTCTCTAAGACAGATGGAGAATATAAAGCCATATCTGTTTGATAAGAAATTCCTTTCGAGGAGGAAGTCACAAGACTACTACCTCTGTTGCTCGTTGGCGGACAGAGACCTTGACGCTTTTGTAAAGGAATTAACGAAGACGGTGAATGTCGATGACTCGTTGGCATGTGACTCCCTTCCTCGCCATTACCGAGAGGCTCTTGTGCTTTACCAGCATGTGCGCTCAAAGCATATCACGAACTACAAGGATGCTACTCTTGAAGTGGACTATCGAGATATGCGGAAGCTATTGGCGGAGAAAAGGGACAGAAGGGAGATTGCGTTTGAAATGAAGAAGGTATATGGCAATACGTATTGGTATTATTTCCAAGAAAAAGAGTGAATGGCGTTATGAGTGAAGAAAGAAAGAGAATCGAGGTGGTGGCAGCAATTATCTGCAAGGAGGATATGATCTTTGCCACACAGAGAGGATATGGGGAATGGAAAGACTGGTGGGAGTTCCCTGGAGGAAAGATGGAGGAGGGTGAAAGCGCTGAGGATGCGCTCTGCCGCGAGATTCGAGAGGAGCTGGCTGTGGAGATTTCTGTTCGCCGGTTCTTTATGACTGTTGAGTATGACTATCCGAAGTTCCATCTCGTTATGCATTGCTTCCTCTGCGAGGTGAAGTCGGGAATACTGCAGCTCCTTGAACATGAGGCAGCGAAATGGCTGAAAAAAGAGGAACTGGAGAGCGTGAAATGGCTCCCAGCAGATATAGAGGTGATTAAGAGGATTGAAGAGGATTTTTAGAGGAGAAGAGGACGCAAGAGGACGCTTTTTAGAGGAGAAGAGGACGCAAGAGGAAGCAAGAGGAAGCAAGAGGAAGCAAGAGGACGGAAGAGGAAGCAAGAGGATAGAGGATTTTAGAGGAAGCAAGAGGAGAGAGGCATTTTAAAAAAGAAAAGGAGAGCGGAACCTTGGCGTTTAGGGTTCCGCTCTCCTTTTTCCACCTTTTTCCCCTTTGAAAGAACGTCAGGGTCTATGGCAATCTCATATTGCTTCAGGTATCCGCCGAAGATGTTTATCTCTACGATTCCTGGGATTCCAGAGAGTTGGCGTTTTACTATCCAGTCTTGTATGGTGCGGAGCTCCATGGCATCGTATTTGTCTCGGTGTTTCTCGTCGACTGAACATACTTTTTGATTATTGTAGGTTTTATGAAGGCAAAATTATAATATATACAACGTTGGTTTTTCAAAGAAAAATGCAGGGAAGATTGAAAATAAGGCAAAAATGTAACAAGTTTCAGGGAAAAAAGGGGATTGAAGGGGAGAAAAGGAGGAATGAAGAGGACGGAAAAGACTTGAAGGTTCTTTTCCGTCCTAAAAGTTGTTTCTATGTTTTTCTGATGAAAATGGATTCTATAGTTAATTCCTCTGAGGCGACCATCAAGGAAACTGTTTTGCTGATTTCTTCTGTTGAGAAAGGGATGTTGCTTTTTAAATCATGGACCTTTACTCTCGAATCTCCAATAAATTCAAGGATTGCTTCACGGCAAGACAGACGTGGTTTCGAAGATTGTTGTGGCTGTTGTTGTTCCTTGGATTCTATGGTGGAGGTTTCTTTTTGTTGATTGCCGATACCTTTCTTCCTATGATCTATACACACATCACATTTACCACATGGGTCAGCATTTTTTTCTCCAAAATACCTAACGAGCAATGATTGACGGCAGATATTAGTGCTTGTTATGTAGGAAATCATACTTTCTACCTGATTCTGCATCACCTGTTTTCTATAGTCGTAAACCCTTGGAGAAAGAACGATGTCTTTTTCGTCTACTCGATTTGTGAGAAATTGAATCTTTGGGTCGTCTATAGGAGGGATGTATTTCAAGATCTGTCTCCTCTGAAGTCCTTTTAAGAGAACAACCACCGTGTTACGGTCGGTTTTCATGACATGCGCAAGATAATCCTCCTCGATATATGTGAATACAGTGAATACTCCAGAATAGATTCTGATGATACTGCTTATTAGCATCTCCTCTTTTGGGTGTAATTGTCCAAGGCGATAGAGGTCGTCTCGTGTTACGGTGAAGATAATTCTTGACTTACAGTTGTCGTTATATTCATATTTAAAATATCCTGCATTTGATAAGATAAACAGTGAGGATTCCACTATATTAGGATCATAGTTGTAAATGTGGCAGAACTTATCTATTGGGAAGACGAATGACAAGCCTTTTCCCATTCCTACTCCTACCTCATAAAAATAAGCAATGCGTGAGTAAACCTGTTTTATGAACTCTTTTTCTGGGTATGAGACAGTGAAATGTTTTTGAAGGTTTCGGATTGTCGCTTTTGTATAAAGCATTACAGCATAAGACAGCAGACCATCTCGTCCTGCGCGCCCAGCTTCTTGGAAATAAGCTTCAATGGAGGTTGGAGAGTCATAATGAATGACAAGTCGCACGTCAGGTTTGTCTATTCCCATTCCAAAGGCGTTCGTTGCTACTATTATTCTCACTTTGTTCTCTTGCCAGTCTTTTTGATGCTTTGTCTTTACGGCAATATCCAGTCCGGCATGGTAGTAAGTGGCGGGGTACCCCTCTTCGGTCAGTTCTTTTGCTATCTCACGTGTTTTCCTACGGCTACTTACATAAATGATAGTGCTTCCGCTTACATTATTTAGTATATGCTTTATTTCATACATATTGTCTTCTGTATGTCTAACCACGTATGACAGGTTTTTACGTACAAAGGACATGGTGTATGTGTTGCAATCCCTTAGGAGCAAACTCTTCTTGATGTCGTTTATAACATCTTTTGTGGCTGTTGCTGTGAGGGCAAGAATGGGTTTTTCTGGATATGAGGTTCTTAAATTTCGTATTCTCAGATATGCTGGTCTGAAGTCGTGTCCCCATTGCGAAATGCAATGAGCCTCATCAATGGTGAAGAAGCTGATTTTGATATGTCTCAGCTTTGTCAGGAAAAAAGGAGAGTCGAGGCGTTCTGGAGCAATGTAAAGGAACTTTATCTTCCCATAGATGCAGTTGTCGAGAATCTTCACTGTCTCTGCGTGACTCAGTCCGGTATGTATGGCGTATGCGGTGATATTCAGTTTTCGTAGTCTGTCGACTTGGTCGTTCATTAGGGAAATGAGCGGAGTGATAACGATGCACGTGCCCTCTGTTGCTAAAGCCGGCACTTGGAATGTTATGGATTTTCCTCCACCAGTAGGCATGAGACCGAGCGTG
This sequence comes from uncultured bacterium, assembly GCA_945829115.1. Classification (GTDB taxonomy): domain Bacteria; phylum Bacteroidota; class Bacteroidia; order Bacteroidales; family Bacteroidaceae; genus Prevotella. The sequence goes on from CALZTP010000013.1 coordinate 16,926, forward strand.
TCGTGCCCGGTCCCAATGCTATTGATGATGTCGGATTGTATTCCTCTGAAGTCATCGTAACCCCAATATTTTTTTAATATTTCCCTGTAAGTCATCGTAACTCCATAAACTTTTTTGAGGCTTCCCCCTTATGTTATTCTTTCTGAGGCGAAATGGTGTGAATATCTTCTATTTGGAGTTGTGTTGCTCCGTGCCTATATGTATTATCCTCTATTGTGTATGCTATATCAAACGAACGTCGTGACTTAATGTATCGTGCAACAGCAGATTGTCCGAATGCTATTCCGTTCATAATATTGTTTGATTTAGAGTCAACGAGTTCGAGTTTGATATGCTCTTGTTGTCTTCCCACTACTTTCGAAGTTCCAAAGTCATAGACATCATGTGTAGCGAAAAGAGGCTTAGGATTTCCTGGACCGAAGGGAGCGAATTTTCTAAGGTCGGAATGCAGCTTCTTTGTTATATCTTTAAACTCCAGTTCTGCATCGATGTTCAAGATCTGTTCCTTTTGTTCAGGCATGATATTGTTTTCAACGTATTTCTGGAAGCGGTTCTGAAATTCCTTTACGTTTTCCCATTTTAGAGTGAGACCGCAGGCGTAGGTGTGACCACCGAAGTTCAGTAGCAGGTCACGACAAGATTTTATAGCAGCATAGACATCGAATCCAGCTACAGAGCGTGCAGAGCCTGTTGCCATGTCTCCATCGCGTGTAATGACTATTGTTGGTCGGAAATAGATTTCTGTCAGTCTTGACGCTACAATCCCTATTACTCCTTTTTTCCATGACTCGTCGTAGATCACGATGCTGGAGCGATGCCTTTGGTTTTCGAGGCGTGCAACGATTTGGTTTGCCTCGTCGGTCATTTGTTTATCTATATCCTTTCTTTGTTCGTTGTATTCATTTATCTGGTTAGACACCTTCAGTGCGCTTTCATAGTCTTTTTCAACGAGGAGGTCTACGCTTGCCTTTCCATTTTCCATTCTTCCACTGGCATTTATTCTCGGACCGATTTTGAACATGATATCGCTCATGGTGATCTGTCTTCCGGTCATGCCGCACACTTCAATGATTGCCTTGAGTCCTACGGAAGGGTCTTGGTTTAGTTGTCTCAATCCGTGGTAGGCAAGTATTCTGTTTTCTCCTTCTACAGGAACGAGGTCTGCAGCAACGCTAACGGCACAAAGGTCGAGCATTGGCTGTAGTTGTGAGAAAGGAATTCCATTGCTTCTTGCGAATCCTTGCATGAATTTGAATCCCACGCCGCATCCACAGAGATTTTTGAATGGGTAAGTATCGTCTGTTCTCTTTGGATTCAGTGTTGCTATTGCGCATGGCAAGGTATCGTCTGGTACGTGATGGTCGCAGATTATGAAGTCGATTCCGAGTTCTTTTGCGTAGGCTATTTCATTGATTGCCTTGATGCCGCAGTCGAGAATGATTATCAGAGAGACTCCTGTTTCTTTTGCGTAGTGTATGCCTTTTTTTGACACTCCGTATCCCTCGTCGTATCTGTCAGGGATATAATAGTCTATATTTGAATAGAACTGTTGCAAGAATTTGTAAACGAGAGCAACGGCAGTGCAACCGTCCACGTCATAGTCTCCATAAACGAGTATTCTTTCTTTCCTTCCAATTGCATCGTTCAGTCTGTCGACCGCAAGGTCCATATCCTTCATCAAGAATGGATTGATAAGGTCTGTCAGCTGTGGGCGGAAGAATCGTTTTGCTGCAGATTCCGTGGTAATGCCGCGCCTCAGTAGCAGTTGTGCAAGCACAGGAGCAATGTTTAGCTTTTTTGCAAGTGTCTGTGCCATGCATTCCTCAGACTCTGAGGTCGAAGTATATCGCCATTTAAAATGCATTTTCGCTGATGTGTTTTTTGAGAAAAGGCAGCCAGCCAGATCGTTTTATAGGCTGGCTGCCTTTTGTTCTATTTTTTTCTATTTGTTTTTTATGAAACTCTGTTTTATGAAGCTCTTAGATACCCATCTTCTTGCGGATATCCTTAGGGATGGCATTTTTGTTCACCATATAGTCCATTGTCTTGGCGATGATGAAATTCTTAGACATATACCATATTCCCTTGTATTCGCCCGTTTTTCCCCAAGAGTTCTTCACCATGTAGTACTCACGACCAGTCTGGTCTTTTGCGATACCATAGATAAGCATTCCGTGGTCGTCGGTAAGAGTCCAGTTGTCGTATTCCTCCTGTCGCTGTTCCTGGGAAGGAGTCTTCTCTTTTACTTTAACGCCAGCTTCCTTGATTTTGTCATTCTTCTCCTTTGCAGAGAGCTTAAGCCATTTTGCCATGTCAGAGCCTTCGAGACCTTGAGGTTCAGCCTCATCGATGAGGAGTGCAAGTCCATCGCGTGTGAATCCATCTTCAGAGACGTCACCGCCCCATGCTACTGTATATCCGTTCATGACGGCATTGTCGATGATTGCTGCCATTTCGTCTATAGGTAGGTTCCAAGAGCCTGGCTGTCTCCAGTTGTCTTGAACTTCCACAGGGAATGTTGTGTAGAATGGGTGGTGTGTATATGAAGTTATGGTAACATAGTCGTTGAAATCTAATCCGAGAGAGTTTGCGAACTCCTTTGGAGTATATTTCTTTCCTTCGTAGGTGAAAGACTCTGGGCAGGTACCGAGGTAAGCATCAAGAATTCCCTGTAGTCCTTTTTTCCATGTTGGAGAGAGTTTCTTGATGTTGAGTTTTGAGACTGCGTCAACGTATGGTTCCATTACTCCGAAGAATTCGTTGAAGTTGTTGAGCGTGTCTCCGTACATTGTGCCTGGAGCAGGCATTGCCTCTTCTGGACAGATGCCGTATTTCTGCATAACAGCGAGTACGTCGTATGCTGCACCGCCTTGTGAGAACTGTGCGTCTCCGTGCATTCTTACTTTTACAATGGCACGATCCATATAGTTCTTGTTACATACGAACATTTCGCAGAGGTCATAGGTTTTCTTTGTCTTCTTTAGAATCTCTGCCTCAAAGAAGGAAAGTGTGGAGTAGTTCCAACAGGTGCCTGATCTCGCTTGGTTCTTGATGGATGTGATTGGGTTCTCCTTGATGACTGTAAAGACAGGAGCATTAGGATTTATGGAATCCTTTTTCTCAGTTGTCTGTGCCATGACTGCAGTTGAGAAAACTGCTGCTAATGACATTGTGATGATTTTTTTCATGATTTTTTGTTTTGGTATTGTTAATAGATTTTGTTTTTGCTGAGATGGGGATGGAGCTATTCAGCATTTTCTGCCATGTACCTTTCAACATCTGCTGTTAGGTAAGGGATGCGCTTTTCTCCGAGGAATCTGCAACCGTCAGCGGTTATGAGGATGTCGTCTTCAATTCTGATGCCTCCGAAATCCATGTATTTTTCTATTGCCTCGTAGTTTATGAAGTCTTTGCAATGACCCTTTGAACGCCAATCGTTGATAAGGTCAGGAATGAAGTATATTCCCGGTTCGTCGGTGATTACGAATCCCTCTTCAAGCCTGCGACCCATACGAAGACAGTTTGTTCCGAATTGGTCGAGACGCGGGCGGGTTTCTTCGTCGAAACCAACGTGTATCTGTCCGAGACCTTCCATGTCGTGAACATCCATTCCCATCATGTGTCCAAGTCCGTGAGGTAAGAACAATGCGTGAGCGCCTTCAGCAACAGCCTCATCGACATCTCCCTTCATAAGTCCAAGTGCTTTTAGACGTTCTGTCATAAGTCGGCACACATCAAGATGCACGTCAAAGTATTTCACTCCCGGTTTTGCTATCTGAAGAGCAAGGTCGTGACAGTCTGCTACGATGTCGTATATTTCCTTTTGTTGCGTAGAGAACTTGCCGTTAACAGGAATTGTTCTGGTATGGTCGGAGCAGTAGTTGTTGATGGTCTCTCCTCCACAGTCGCAGAGCACGAGTCTGCCATCTTCAAGTTCTTTCATTGACGGTGCGCCGTGAAGTATTTCTCCATGTTGCGAGAATATTGTTGCGAAGGAGACCTTGGAACCGAGAGAAAGAGGTACGCTATCTATCATGCCTGCAATATATTTCTCTGTTCTTCCTGGTCGAACGAGACGCATTGCTTTTGTGTGCATCTCATATCCAATCACTGCAGCCCGCTCCAGTTCTTCTATTTCCTCTGCTGTTTTATTTGAGCGCATTTTTACAACAGCCTTTATAAGTTGTAGAGATGCTTCTTCTTTCTGTTTGTAAGGATGGATGTTTAGAAGGTCCATGATGGTTATCATGGTTTCATGTCTATATGGTGGAAGGAAATGTACTTTCCTATTTGTCTTTAAGGCTTCATCGATAATATCCTTTACTTTTGCGTAAGGAGCATGGTTTTTCACTCCCACAGAATCGGCGAGATCAGAGATAACGGGTACAGAACCGTACCAAACGATATCCTCTACATCCACATCGTCGCCAAGGAGCCATTCCTCTCCGCTTTCTGTATCAATGATACCAACAAGTCCCGCTTCTTGAAGTCCGAAGTAATACAAGAAAGTGGAATCTTGCCTGAAAGGGGCGTATGCGTTTGCTGGATAGTTACAAGGAGACTCTGTATTTCCAGGAAGAAGAATCACACCTTTCCCAACTATTTGCGCAAGTTTTTTTCTGCGCTCTACATACGTGTTTTTGCTAAACATAACGGTTACGTTTTTCTTGTTGTTTGCCTTTTATTTAAAAATAAAAAGAGCAACGGGTTAAGTTTACTTATGTTAAATGATACTGCAAAGTTACATATTATTTCCCACATTTTTGTACCTTTGCAGAAGAAATGAGTTTTTTTTGACATTATTTTATAAATATGTGCGTAAAAAGAGGATTAGTTCTTGAAGGAGGAGGAATGCGAGGCATCTTTACGATTGGTGTGCTGGATGCGATGATGGATTCCGGAATGGAATTTCCTTATGTTGTGGGTGTTTCTGCTGGTGCGTGCAATGCCTGCAGTTTTGTAACCCGACAGCGAGGTAGAGCTCGCTTTTCCAATGTTGAGATGTTGCGCCAATATAAGAGTCAGTATCTTGGAATCCGTCAGCTTTTGAAAACGGGAAATATTTTCAACGTCAAGCTCCTTTACGATGATCTTCCCAATCGTTTGTGGCCATTTGACTATGACGAGTTTCTTCGAGGAGCAACAGAATTGGACATTGTGACAACAAACCTCCTTACTGGTGAGGCAGAATATTTTCCGAACCATTGGGAATATTTTGATGAACTTGATAAAGAAGAGTCGCACCGTTTAGCCCTTGATATTATTCTTGCCTCAAGTAGTCTGCCTTATGTCAGTAAAACGGTTTACATAAAAGGTGTTCCGATGCTCGATGGAGGTATTGTTGACAGCATTCCAGTGAAGCGAGCAATTTCTAAGGGTTACAAGAAGAATATCGTTGTTCTCACAAGAAACAAAGGATATCGAAAGCCAGAGAAGTCCTCTCTTGCTTTTAATCTTCTCTCTAAGGTTATGTACAGGAAATATCCTGCTTTCTGTGATGCTTTAAGAAAAAGAGGAGAAGTATATAATTCACAGCTTGATATGGTAGATGCCTTAGAGGAAAATGGTGATATCATTGTCATCCGTCCAGATAAACCTATTGTTGTAGACCGTATTGAGCGCAACCCAGAGAAGTTGGATGCCTTATACGATGAAGGATATGCTATCGGCAAACGGTTTTGTGACACCTTTCATGAATAAAATACTATAGATAATAAGTCAATCTTCATGCATGTTTTTGCATGACATCGTAAAAAAAACAAATACAATGAGCAAAGAAATACAAGAAGAGAAGAAGAATATTGGTAGTCTTTTTGATGGGATAGCTGGAACATACGATTTTCTGAACCATGCTCTTTCACTGAACATCGATAAGAGCTGGAGACGAAAGACGGTAAAGATGCTTGAGCCGTGTGACTGCCTGCTTGATGTTGCCATAGGCACTGCAGACCTTTCTTTAGAGATAATGAAGCAAGGTAAGGCAAAGAAAATTCAAGGTATTGATTTATCGAAAGAGATGATGCGTATTGGACAGGAGAAAGCAGAAAAGTTAGGCTATGGAGATAAGATCTCCTTTGAATGCGGAAGTGCTTTAGACATGCCTTACAAAGATCAGAGCTTTGATGCCCTTACCTGTGCTTATGGAGTTAGAAACTTCTCTGATTTAGACAAAGGTCTCCAAGAATTCTATCGTACTTTGAAGGATGGAGGTCAGCTCGTGATACTTGAATTTTCTTATCCTTCAAATCCGATAATCCGGTTTTTCTACGACCTTTTCTTCTCGAATATTCTACCGTTTATAGGAAGACTTGTTAGCAATGACAAATCAGCCTATAGTTACCTCAACCGTTCTGTCAAGGACTTCTTCTGGGGAGAAGAAATGATAGCTCGATTAACCTCTGTAGGCTTCCGAGATGCAAAGTTTAGAACGCTTACTTTTGGTATCACAACTATCTATACAGCAAGGAAATAACCATAGATAAATAAAGTTATGCTTAAGAATATATTTCTCTGGTTTAGAATCATTCGTCCTCAGACACTGTTCGCTTCTGTTGTTCCTGTTTTAGTGGCTACTATTGTTGTTAAGAACAATGGAGGAGAGGTGGATGATGTCGTATCTTCTCTGACCGTTTTCTGCGCCCTGTCCCTTCAGGTGCTCTCCAATCTCATAAACGACTATTTTGACTATGTGAGAGGAACGGATAAAGCAGGAAGGAAAGGCTTTAAGAGAGCGTTAGCAGAGTCGGAAATAACAACAGAGACGATGCTCCGCGCTTGTTATCTGACAGCAGGAGTAGCATGCCTTTTAGGACTTTACCTCGTATGGACGGGAGGTGTCGTCGTTCTTGCCATCGGACTCTCTGCCCTCCTTTTTGCTTGGCTCTATACCGCCACCCGATATTCCCTTTCCTATCTTGGCATTGCAGATATTTTTGTCTATCTATACTATGGAGTCATTGCCACCATGGGAACCTCTTTCCTGCTGCTCTCATCAAATGAAGCGGCGGCATCCTTTCCGTTGATCTTTCCTGAACTAACAGAATCAGCAAAAGAAATTTTCAAAGACTCTTTCTACGCAGGTTCTGTCAGTGGCTTTATCTCTATGTGCGTGCTTCTTATAAACAATATTCGAGACATTGACGATGACAGAAAAGTAGGGAAGCGCACATTACCCGTACGTTTTGGAAAGCGAGCTGGAGAGGTTGCGATGTTCTTGCTTGTTCTCCTGATGCCTTTCTCTGCATTCATGGCATTCGGATGGTCGTTACCAGTTTTGGTTGTTGTCCCAGCATTCTTTATGTGGTTAAAGACTCTACGGTCGGAAGGTCCAAAATACAATAAATGCCTTGTTTTCGCTGGTATTATTAATCTCTTCTATCTTTTGTGCTGTTTGGCTGATAGCTTTTCAAATATATAATGCCAGTAGTTGATTAGGAACAGTTGCTCTGAGACCTTGCTATGTATTGATTGTTATGTTCTGATTATCATCTTCTGTGCAAAAGAATATTAATTATTCTGTTTTTGGAAATAACCAGCATTACACTCATACCATCACCTTTACTGCAAAGTGTAACATGTTGAATAATAGAACATTACTAAGATAAGTGAAAATTCTGATATGGCACAGTCCTGTGCAACTTTTTGTTTCTCAGATGTTTAAAAAGTTGAATTTATAATAGAGTTACGGAATTAAGGTTAAACTAATTATAGTCAGTATGAATACACTTACAAACGGAAAAATTAGTATTACAGTTAAAGACCATGGAGCAGAACTGTGCAGTATAAAAAGCAACGGAAGAGAATATCTATGGGGTGCTTACCCAGAGTATTGGAAGAGACATTCCCCAGTGCTCTTCCCTATAGTAGGGAGCGTATGGAACGGAGAATATCGCTGTAAAGGCAAGGTCTTCCAGATGGGACAACATGGAATAGCGAGGGATATGGATTTCACGCTTCTTTCAGTTTCTGAAACAGAGGTGTGGTATGAACTACGCTCAACAGAGGAGACATTGCAGAAATACCCTTATGAGTTTATTCTTAGAATTGGATATAAACTCCACGACACCACTGTAGATGTATGCTGGGAAGTGGAGAACCCTTCTGATGAAGAGATAGCATTCCAAATAGGTGCTCATCCTGCTTTCTACTGGCCGATGCTCAGCAACGAAGTGATTGACAAAGGTGTGGAAGCCATGGACAAGGCTCTTTCAGAGAATCCGGAGCGTGGCTATTTCCGTTTACATATCTCTAAAGAGCAGAAGGCAGACTTCCTTCCAGAAGATAAGCAGTTCGTATTCTCCCAGATAATAAAAGAGAAGGGTTGTGTTTCTGATGTGGAGGATTCCTGCTACGAGGTTGTTGATGGCTTGATACCAATCTCTACAGACCTTTTCGATGATGATGCACTGATACTGCCGGACAGTCAGGTGGACAGTGTAGCCATTCTTGATGAGGCACAAAATCCTTACCTTACAGTGTCCTTCGATTCACCACTTGTAGGGCTTTGGTCGCCTCCAAAGAAGAATGCTCCATTCGTGTGTATTGAACCTTGGTACGGACGCACAGATACAATCAACTACACTGGTTCTTTCGAGGAGAAACCCTTCATGAACCGTCTTGCGCCACATGCAACGTTCAAGGCGAAGTATGAGATCACAATACACTCTTGAATTTGCTCAAATGGTGAAATAAGACACTGTTTTGTAAAAAAGGACAGCTGTCCAAGTAAGAAGGACACTGTTCAAGAAAATGGACAGCTGAAGTGAAAAAGAAAACGTATTGCGTATGAAAAAGAGCTTGAAAATATTGGCAGGAATACTTGTTGCCATTTTGCTCATGCTTCTGGCAACAAGCGTATATATGCTTGACTATTCCCTCTCTTCCCAGCGTGACAACTGGACAGAGAAGCAAGCATGGGAGAACCTTTATGTCCATTACCCTTTTGCAAAAGAATGGTTCGATTCAATACGTCATGATGGAGTGTTGCGCGATACGTTCATGACAAACAGCGATGGAGTACGCCTCCATGCTTTTTATCTCCCTCGGAAAGGAGCTGAGCGTACAGCAGTACTTGTTCATGGATATGGAAATCGAGCGATTGACATGTTCCAGTTAGGGTATATGTACCATCATCACCTGAATAGCAATATTCTCCTCCCTGACCTCTATGGGCATGGAGAGAGTGGGGGAGAAAGCATCAGAATGGGATGGCTTGACCGCCTTGACGTGAAGGCATGGAGCAAGATGGCAGAGAACCTCTTCCACGCTCCCATTGTCGTACACGGCATTTCCATGGGGGCAGCAACAACAATGATGCTTTCCGGAGAGGAAGATATTCCGGAAAGCATCACACATTTTATTGAAGATTGTGGTTATACGAGTGTTAGGGATGAATTCTCAGGAGAACTGAAGGTTCGGTTCGGACTTCCGTCCTTCCCGCTCCTCGATATCTCCTCCTTGCTTTGCAAAGCTGTCTTTGGCTGGAGCTTCTCTGAAGCGAGCAGTCTTAAGCAGGTAGCTCGTTGCAAGCGTCCAATGTTCTTTATTCACGGAGATGCCGACAGCTTCGTACCAACAGAGATGGTTTTCCCGCTCTATTTCGCTCATTCTGGTAGAAAGGAGATATGGATTACGAAAGGTGTGCAACATGCAGTGTCTTACGAGTGCTATCCGACAGAATACACCCTTCGTGTACGTCGGTTTCTTGAGAAATGATTAATATACCACCAGACTGTCTGCCTTTACCCTCGCTTTCAACCAGTCGTGAAGACGTGAGCGGTCGGCGGCAGAGAGGCGAGCCTTGTTGTCTAAGGTGATAATGGCAGCCACGAAACTGTGGGTTGCGGAAGTATCGCGCCTTGACTGCACAACCTTTGAAAGGCTGATTGCGGATATTTGTGGGTAGAGACTCTTCAGCTCCTTCTGCACCTCGGGAGTGATTTGTTCGAGACGGGTGTATTGTTCAAGGCGGTTTGTTAGTTCAGACATCTTGGCAGACATCTCCAGAATTTTCTTTCTGTCCTCGTCTTTCCTGTTGTTAATCTGTGAGAGTTTGTTACTGAGAATCATCACACTGTCACTCTTCTCACCCTGTATGATGTTCAGATGGTAATCAGCAAGGTTATAGTGAACAAGGTTCTTTTGAGCCACACGAATTGTAGAGTCACTGATTTCACGACCAACAGCAACGATGTCCACAACCTTCTTGTCTGAATCCCAGCGACTGGAGATGACCTGCGTACCCATTTGTGCAAGTTCTGTTTTCACAAATCTGTTGAGGTTATTGTCGTAGATACTCCTTCTGACAATCCCAATCGTCATAAGAATAGAAGGAAGGATGGTGACAATAGCTATCGCCATCACTGCACGCTGTGATTTCTTCGCCTGTCGAGTATCCAGGAACTCCTTTTTGTGGAAATGCATCATTCGCACTCCAACATAAGTGGAAAGGCTAATAAATACTGTGTTTATGAAGAACAGATAGAAAGCACCGAGGAAATAAAGTAAATGGCCTGTTGCAAGTCCGTAGCCGGCGGTACACAATGGCGGCATTAAGGCTGTGGCGATTGCTACTCCAGGAATAACATTTCCCTTGCCCTTAGTGCAAAGTGCGAGGATTCCCGCTGCACCACCGAAGGTAGCAATGAGAACGTCATAGATAGTTGGTGAGGTGCGTGCGAGCAGTTCTGACTGAGCCTCCCCGAGAGGTGTTATCAGGAAGTAAACAGTAGCTGTAAGGATACTTATCACCGTTGCTATTCCGAAGTTCTTTGCAGCTCGTCTCAGTAGAGAGAAGTCATTTATTCCCGTGGCAAGTCCCATACCTATGATAGGTCCCATAAGTGGTGATATGAGCATGGCACCTATTATTACTGCCGTGGAGTTTACGTTCAATCCCAAGGAGGCTATGAAGATAGCAAATATCAGCACCCAGAGGTTTGCCCCTTTGAAGCTCACTCCACTTGTTATCTGCTCAACAATCTCCTTCTCGTCTTCCATGTCTTGCATGACATAGAACTGGGATTTTATCTGATTGAGAATACTGTTTATAGTCATGGATTTCAGGATTTTATATTGTTCTGTTAAAGATTTGCTTTTTTTGAGCCTGTTCTAAAACAATAGCTTTTTGTGTCATTCAAAAAAATGTTGATATTCTGCATCCCCCCGGCATCTCATGAAAAAGGTGTATTGCAATCAAGCCTTTATTTCTGTTCTTTCAGGAGATATACAACTGTTGGAAGATGGTCTGAGAAACCGTTGAGCCATTGTCCGCCCGCATGTGTTCTCTTAGGATTTCCTTTGTATTTCCCTTCTGTTTGGAAGAGATAGTCGCGACGGAATATTTGGTGCTTGAAATAGCGTAGTTCAGAATAGTTGCGTTTCTTTGATGGTGTGAGGAGATTGTGTGAGAGCAGAATCTGGTCGAAGAGATTCCATGCCCCATTGTACATGAGAGTTCCCGTGCCACTCTTGAACTCTTTTATCCACGGGTTGTAGAGGTCGTTCTCTGTGACCTCATCGATGTTCTCCTTTCCCTTTAGGCCTTCAGTCATGGAGCGATCGGTAGGGTCGTCGTTCATATCACCCATTACGAAGAACTTTGTTTTCGGATTCTCTGCCTTGAGCTTTTCTATGATTGCCGTAACCTGCTCAGCACCGGAGACACGCTTAGCATCGCCAGGGCGTAACCTTGAAGGGAGATGGTTTACGATTATGCACACATCCTCATTAGCCATTTTCCCATGTACCGCAAGAAATCCACGAGTGAAGAACGTGGTGTCAGGGTCTTGATAGGGATAGAGGCATGAGCGTAATGTGTCGGGAGTGAAAAGGGCAGGGTTATAGAGAAGTGCACAGTCAACACCTCTTTTGTCAACTCCCTCGAAATGCACAAACCTCATACCACGTTTCGCTAACTCCGGTTGCGCACAGAGATCGGTGAGAGCCTTTGCATTTTCTACCTCAGAGACTCCGATAGCAGCACATCCCACTGGCAGTTTGTCTGTACCCATTTCTGCAAGCACCTTTGCCATGTTATGCAGTTTGCTTGAATACTTTAGTCCGTTCCATTTGTAGGAGCCAGTAGGCAGGAAGTCGTAGTCTCTTTTTCCCTCATCGTGACAAGTGTCGAAAAGGTTTTCGAGGTTATAGAATCCTACGGCATACATGGAATACTTTTTCTCCTTCTGTGCCATAGAGAAAGAGACGATGAGGAGTGCGGTTAGGAAAATTGATATTTTCTTCATAATATTACAATATTTATTCGTTTTCTGCTTTTTTTCATTGCAAAAGTACTAAAAAAACGTGAGAAAGAAAAAAGAATTGGGAAATATTTTGTATTGTCGTAAAAAAAATGTAATTTTGTTGCGTAAATCTAATGAGAAATCAATAACGTAACAAATAAAACCTTTATGAAAAAAAAGCTAACAATGGTCATGGCAGCCTTTTGCCTCAGTCAGATAGCCTTCGCACAGGTGGCATCTGACCCAGAGAAAGAGAAGGGCAGCCAGACGACAGACGAGACGGCTTTTACCTTCACCGAGTCACAGCTGGGAGAAGACGATGATATGTCGCAGAACGTGACAATACTCGGCTCGAACAGCAATCTCTACGCCTCGGAGGTGGGCTACCGTTTCTCGCCTATGCGGTTTCGTTACCGTGCTTTCAACCAGAAGTACAACGACGTTTATGCGAACGGTTTGCTTCTCAACGACATGGAGAACGGACAGTTCCGGTTCTCTCAGGTGGGCGGACTAAATAACCAGACGAGGAGTGTCGAGCAAGCACTACCTTTTGAAGACAACCGCTTTTCACTCTCTGCCATGGGTGGCTCAAACAACTACAATTTTCGTGCTGGCTCCATGGCAACGGGTAGTAAGGCAAGCTTCCTAACCACAAACCGTAACTACACATTCCGTGGCATGTACACCTACAACAGTGGTTTCAACGACAAGGGATGGGCAGTCTCTGCCAGTCTTACATACCGTTGGGCAAACGAGAATACCGCATATGTAGACGGTACTTTCTACAACGCCCTGAGCTATTTCCTCGGAGTGGAGAAAATCATTAACAATGCCCACTCGCTCTCCTTCTCAACATGGGGAAACCCAACAGAGAGAGCCAGTCAGGGTGGTGCAACAGACGAAAGCTACTGGCTTGCAAACTCTAATTTCTACAACCCAAACTGGGGATACCAAAACGGAAAGGTGCGCAATTCTCGAATTGTTACCGACTATGCACCTACTGCTTTGTTCACTTGGGATTGGACAATTGGCGACAATACGAAGCTAACCACCACACTTGGTGGTCGGTACTCCATGTATAAGTCCACGAAGTTGAACTACAACAACAGTGACAACCCAAGTCCTGATTACTGGAAGAAACTCCCTTCTGCATATTATGACGTTTGGAACCCAGAGAACCCTCGCAACAATGAATACACTCCGCAGGCATGGCATGAGGCGTATGACTTCTTCACCTCGTCAGAGGCAAATCGTCAGATAAACTGGGATCGTCTCTATGCTGCCAATGCTGGTGTAAATGAGGTTTGGAACAATTCTACAGCAGATGGTCGTTTCCTTGGTTCTGCTATGTATTATGTTCAGGCGAAGAACAATGATGCTCTTACGCTTCAGCTGAACAGTGTGCTGAACCATGAGCTCACACCAAAGCAGCGAATAACCCTTGGCATTGGTCTTGGGGCAAATAGCTCCCGCAAGTATCAGACAATGGAAGACCTCCTTGGAGCAAATCATTTCTACAATATCAACACCTATGCCGTTAGCGACTATGGCTATTCCTCTGACAAGGTTCAGTATGACCTTAACAATCCAAGTGCAGAGGTGCGTGAAGGAGATGTGTTTGGCTACGACTACCGCATAAACCTCAGACGTGCAAACATCTGGGCAGCATACAACACCACCTTCGGGCGAGCACGACTCTCTGCAGGAGGAAAGGCAAGCTACATTGCCATGCAGAGAGATGGAAAGATGAGGAATGGTCTTGCGGCAGAGAATTCATACGGCAAGTCAGGAACTGCTTCCTTCGGTGACGGTGGTGGTAAGGTCTCACTGACTTACGACTTCGGTCACGGTCATGTTGTCTCTCTCGGAGGTGGCTACGAACTTCGTGCTCCACAGGCATCTACTGCCTTTGCTGCTCCAGAGGTTAACAACGACTTCGTTACTGACCTTCACAATGAGAAGGTTCTCTCTTCTGAATTCAGTTATCAGGCGAAGACCCCACTCATCGACTTCAATCTCTCTGCCTACTACACTCGCATCAACGATGCAACCGAATGGCAGAACTACTACTTTGATGACGTAAACTCCTTCACCTATGTTTCCCTTACAAATGTTAAGAAAGAGTATTATGGTGTAGAGGCTGCCATGAAGGTAAAGATCAACTCTGCACTCGATTTTAGAGCCTTCGGAACAATCTCTGAGGCGAAATACGTGAACGACTGTGATGCAAGGTACATGCTCTCAACCAGTGGTGTCTATAACACTACAAAGGTATATAATAGTGGTATGCGCGAGAACGGAACACCGCTCACAGCAACATCCATGGGCATTGCCTATCACTCTGGAGGTTGGTTCATAGACCTTTTCGCAAACTGGTATGACCGCATTTATCTCTCTTGGTCGCCTTCTCTCCGATACGAGTCTTCCCTGAAGACTCAGGGACTTATCAATACGGGTGTTGACGAGAATGGAGACCTCGTAACTATTGTTGAGTCTCCTGATCAGCTGAAGGGTCACGGTGGTTGGATGCTCGATGCTTCCATTGGCAAGAGCATCTATCTGAAGAAAGGTTCACTATCCATCAACCTCTCTGTAACCAATCTTCTCAATAACGTGAAGATGTGTACGGGTGGCTATGAGCAGTCGCGCTCAAGTTACACAACGAATGCCGACGGCTCTATGTCTGGTGCGCGTATGTACAACTTCTACCGCAACCCGAAGAAGTTCTATGCCTATGGCGCTACTGGTATGCTAAACATTACTTACAAATTCTAAAACACAGAGGACGAAAAAAATGAAAAAGACTATTATCTTGCTTTTTGCCCTCATGACTGTAGCAGGCATGATGACATCATGTATGGACGGCGGCTACGACGACCTCTCTGACATCACTACACAAAAGGCATACGGAAACGATACTATCACGGAGCATAACGTAGTGACGCTCAATGAGCTTCGCAATAATCCAAAGTATAAGTATATACTCAAGCAGTACCGCGACTACCAGTTGGTTGACGACGACCTTCAGCTGAAGCTTGTGGTGACGGGAAACGATATCGGAGGAAATATATATAATAAGGTAGCGCTGCAAGACGAGAACGGGGACGCTATCTTCGTATGTGTTTATTCAGGAGGAATGTTCAGTTACCTCCCCGTTGGGCAGGAGATTCTCATCAATCTCAAGGGACTTTATATAGGTACCTACGGCTATCAGCAGCAGATTGGTACGCCATATACCCCCTCCAGCGGAAACACCTATCCAGGACGTATGTCTAAGGACCTTTGGATGAAGCATTTCAAGCTCCTTGGAAAGAAGAGCGTGGAGCCGATAGAGTTTACAACGGATATGGAGAACAGTTTCAATTCGCATGCTGGAAAACTAATGACCATAAAGAATGTAACTATCAAGGGTGCGGATGGAAATACTACCTGGGCACCAGAGAATGGTTCTGACTTCTCCATCTCACGCTATATCAATGGCTTCTCTTCTTCTGTGGTGATATACACCTCTACAAGTGCGAAGTTTGCAGCAGAGAAGATTCCAACAGGGAAGGTGAATGTCACGGGAATTTTCTCTCGTTACGGCACCACATGGCAGATTCTTCTTCGCACTGCTTCTGACGTTCAGCCGGCTGAATAAGTAGGTGTGCAAAATGATTTTTATAATCCTTGCACCGCCTACTGCGCATTATCAGCCAACCGACGCCAAGACGAGAGCAATATCAAGCTTGCTTGAATATTGCCGAGGCGCAAGGAGGAAGACGAAGTCAAATGACAACAGTCGAGTAGGAGTCGCTACACTCCTTTATGTCACAAACTGATTCTGCATCACCAATCAATACAATCATTATAATAATCATTTTACACACCTACTTAGTTAAATGATTTTTATCTTTGGGGCGTTCTTCGCTCTACTAAAAAAAAAGAAATAAACACGGTGGAGGGGCTCCTCTCTCCACCTTAACCCGAAAAAGAAAACAACGAAATATGAAAAAGATTCTTTATTCTATTATGGCTCTCGCAATGGCGTTGTTCACGCTGCAGAGTTGTGAGGATGTTCCTGCTCCATACGATATTCCTGAAAATGGGGATACTCCAGACAAACCAGTGGTGGAGATAAAGGAAATTACTTGTGCACAAGCCATGGAGCTCTGTAACGCACTTGAGGACGGTGCAACCTCTGAGGAGACTTATAGCATCACAGGTTACATCACCGATGTTTTTGCAAATGTAAGTAAAGGTCAGCAGTCTTTCTGGCTCTCCGACCAGAATGATGGTAAGAAGATGGTTCAGGCATACTGGGCAAATCTTCCTGAAGGTGTTGAGTCGTTCACAAAGGGCTCTAAGGTAACCATTACTGGTAAGCTTCTGAAGTATTTGAAGGACGGTGAGGTGATTACTGAGGTAAAGAATGCTGACGTGGAGATTCTTGAACAGGGAGGTGGAAGCACTCCTGGTGGTGATGCCATTGCTATCTCTTGTGCAAAAGCCGTGGAGCTTTGTAACGCACTTGAGGACGGTGCAACCTCTGAAGAGACTTATAGCATCACAGGTTACATCACCGATGTTTTTGAAACCGTAAGTCGTGGTCAGCAGTCTTTCTGGCTCTCAGACCAGAATGATGGTCAGAAGATGGTTCAGGCATACTGGGCAAATCTTCCTGAAGGTGTTGAGTCGTTCACAAAGGGCTCTAAGGTAACCATTATTGGTAAGCTTCTGAAGTATTTGAAGAACGGTGAGGTGATTCCAGAGATAAAGAATGCTGACGTGGAGATTCTTGAACAGGGAGGCGGTGAGAATCCTGGTGGAGAGAATCCTGGAGGAGAGAATCCTGGAGGTGACACTCCTGATGCTGGCAGCTTGCTCAGCAATGGCGGTTTCGAGACTTGGACAAGTGCTAACAGTCCTGCTAATTGGAAAACGGCTTGTACAGCAGGAAATGCTACTCTGAGCCAGAGCACTGATGCGCATTCTGGACAGTATTCTGTATCTGTTGGAGCTAACTCTTCTTCCAACAAGCGTCTCGGATATCAGGAGACTGTCCTTGAGGCAGGTAAATATGTCTTCACCTTCTTTGCAAAGTCAACTAAGAGTGATAAGTCTCAGACACGTGCTGGATATGTTCCTGTTACAGACGGAAAGGTTGGACAATATGTCTATGGTGACTATGCGAATCTGAAGAGTGGTTCATGGACAGAGGTAACGTATGAGTTTGAACTAAAGGAGAAGACAACCGTTTGTCTTGTAATCATGAATCCGAAGAATTCAAGCTATAGCGAATCTCAGGATATACTCATTGACGATGCAAAACTTGTAAAGAAATAAATAAACTCTATTCCCCCCGTTCTTCAACTTTAAAAAAAGAAGAGCGGGGGAGTTTCTTCTATACTTTTTTCTCATTTATTGTTTCTGGTATCTCGCTTCTTTTACTATTTTTCTTGTTTCCTCTTACTTTTTTCTGTGATTTTACTTGATTTCTGAAAAAAAAGTAGTATTTTTGCAGTCCCAAAATAACACAAACAGGAAAAATATGAGACAATCCGTAACAGATATACTAAAAAATACGAGCAAAACGCTGTTCAGTTTTGAAGTACTTCCTCCACTGAAAGGAAAGAGTATCGAACAGATTTATAAGACAATCGACCGACTGATGCCTTTCCATCCAGCATTCATAGAGGTTACAACACACCGTTCTGATTATTCCTATCGGGAAGTGGCACCAGGACAGTATGTTCGCATAGAAGACCGCCTTCGTCCTGGTACAGTGGCAGTCTCTTGTGCCATCAAGCAGAAATACAATGTCCCTGTTGTTCCGCACATCATCTGTTCAGGAAACACCCGTCAGGAAATCGAGAATGAGCTTATAGATCTTGCCTTCTTCGATATTTATGACCTTATAGTGCTTCGTGGCGATAAGTCGAAAGCCGACAATCGGTTTATTCCTAAGGATGGTGGCTGGAGCTACGCCTCTGAGCTGTGTGGTCAGATCAATGAGTTTAATGCCGGTAGATTGCTTTTCGGTGATTCCCACGACATGCTCAAGGACGGCAGACGTTTCTCGTATGGAGTGGCTGGATATCCGGAGAAGCACGATGAGGCTATGTCTCTTCAGGCAGATATGGATGCCCTCAAGAAGAAGGTGGACATGGGTGCCGGATATATTGTTACGCAGATGTTCTTCGACAATAGGAAATACTTCAGCTTCCTCGACCGATGTCAGAAGGCAGGAATAGATATTCCTATCGTTCCAGGATTAAAGCCGATAGGTACTCTAAACCATTGCACCATGCTTCCTCGCACGTTCCATATTGACTTCCCTGATCGTCTTGTTGGTAAACTGCAGCGTTGCGAAACGAACGATGATGTTAAGAAAGTGGGAATAGAATGGGCTATACGTCAATGTCAGGAACTTCGTGATGCAGGAGCCCCTTGTCTGCATTTCTACACCATGAATGCAGCAGCAGCAATAGAGACAATTATGAAGGATGTTTAGATGTGGGATATGTGCTTCCACCTTACGTAAGAAGTAAAGAAATGAGAAACGAATTAAAAAACCATAGACTGCTACTCGATGGTGCTATGGGCACTATGGTTCAGGAATACCGTTTATGCGAAGAGGACTTCCGTGGCGAGTTGTTTCGTGATGTTCCAGTGCAGTTGAAGGGAAACAACGACGTTCTTGTCTTGACACGTCCCGACATTGTTTATGATATCCATAAGAAATATCTTGCGGCAGGAGCAGATATCATCACCACAGACACTTTTTCCTCCCAACGTGTCTCTCAGAAGGAATATCGTCTGGAAGACTATGTCGTGCAGCTGAACCGAGAGGCGGTGAGGATTGCGCAGAAAGCTATTGCTGACTATGAAGAGGAGCATCCTGAGAGTCGTGGAAGGCATTTTGTGTTGGGAGATGTTGGACCAACGAGTCGTATGCTCTCCATGAGCGATGATGTGAGTAATCCGGCAGCCCGCAGTATCACCTTCGATGAACTCTTTTCTGCTTATGAAGAACAGATAGAAACGCTTGTAGAGAGTGGTGTGGATGGGATAATGATTGAGACAGCCTTCGATACCCTAAACGTAAAGGCTGCTATTGCAGCTTATCGCTCAGTATGCAGGAAATACGATGAAGAGCATGCAGGGACGAATGCCATGCTCCTCTTCCCACTATTCATCTCTATGACTGTCTCTGATGCCTCTGGGCGTATTCTCTCCGGACAGACAATAGAGGCGTTTGTTGACTCTGTTATATACTGCCAGCCACTGTCTATAGGTATGAATTGCGGAATGGGTGCAGAGGCAATGATTCCTTATTTGCGCAGAATGCGTAAGGCTGTCAATGGTCGTTGCTATGTCAGCTGTCACCCAAATGCTGGACTGCCTAATCAGTTTGGGGAGTATGATGACACACCAGAGGAGATGGTTAGTCAGATAGCACCAATTGTCACAGAAGGTCTTGCAGAAATTCTTGGCGGTTGTTGTGGAACAACACCAAAACATATACGAAGCATAAGAAAACTCTGTGATGATATACCCTACACCCGCATAGTCCTTAAAGATGTTGCAGAAAACAACACCCCTATAGTCGTTAATGATGTTGCAGAAAACAACACCCCTGCTTCAGTATCTGAAAACAATACCCCTGACTCTGCTCTTTGTCTTTCCGGTTTGGAATCTTTTAGTTTTGGTAAGAAGGATTTTATTGTAGTTGGAGAGCGGTGTAATGTAGCTGGTTCCCGTAAGTTCCTCCGCCTTGTAAACGAAAAGAAATACGATGAAGCGATCGATATTGCCAGGACTCAGGTGGAGCATGGCGCAATGGTTGTGGACGTGAATATGGACGATGGCCTTCTGGATGCCGAGGAAGAGATGACAACCTTCCTTAACCTGCTGATGTCCGACCCCTCTGTTTGTCGTGTTCCAGTAATGATCGACTCCAGTCGTTTCTCTGTCATTGAGCGTGGTTTGAAGTGCTGTCAGGGCAAATGCATTGTCAATTCCATTTCCTTGAAGCAGGGAGAAGAAACGTTCCTTCGAAATGCCAAGGTAGTGAAAGATTTCGGAGGAGCCGTTGTGGTGATGCTTTTTGACGAAGAAGGGCAGGCAACCGACTATAGTCGCCGTATCGCCATTGCTGAGAGGGCGTATCGTCTCCTTGTGGAGAAAGCTGGTATGAAGCCAGAAGACATTATCTTTGACCCTAATGTGCTCACCATAGCCACTGGAATAGAAGAGCATAGAAACTACGCTCATGACTTTATTAAAGCAACAAAATGGATTAGTGAGAATCTTCCTGGAGCACGAATCAGTGGAGGACTCTCTAACCTTTCTTTCGCCTTCCGCGGAAATAACTACCTCCGTGAGGCTATGCATACCGTGTTCTTGCATCATGCTATGAAGGCAGGAATGAATATGGCTATCATGAACCCTATGACCGCCATACGATATGAGGAGATTCCGGAGAAGCTTCGTGATGCTATCACAGCCGTTATTCTGAATACCTCTGATGATGCAGCAGAACAACTTGTTGCAATAGCTTCTCAGCTTCTTGCTGAGAAAGAGGGTATGAAGGTTGCTTCCAAGGTGGAACCTACGCAGGAAAAGATGTCTATAAGTGCTTCAGACCGTATTGTGAAAGCACTTGTGGAAGGCAATTCTGCAACCCTTGAGAGCGACCTCCGTGAGCTTACTGAAGGAGGCATGAGTGCGTTGGAGGTTGTCTCTGGTCCGTTGATGGAAGGTATGAACACCGTTGGCAGACTCTTCGGCGAAGGACGTATGTTCCTTCCTCAGGTTGTGAAGACTGCCAGAACAATGAAGAAAGCCGTAGATATCCTTCTCCCTGCCCCAGAAAGTTCTGAGCAGACTTCTGTTACAGAAGAGCGGGTTGTTGATGCAGAAGAGCAAACTGTTGGTGCTGGCACCGTACTCCTTGCCACTGTCAAGGGCGATGTTCATGACATAGGAAAGAATATCGTTGGTGTTGTGATGGCTTGTAACGGATTCCGAACCATTGACTTGGGAGTGATGGTAGAGGCAGATAGAATTGTGGCAGAGGCAATACGCACGAAGGCAGACATAGTGTGTCTTTCGGGACTTATAACACCAAGCCTTGATGAGATGTGTCGAGTGGCGGAGGCTATGCAGAAGGCAGGACTTACAGTGCCGTTGTTTGTAGGCGGTGCCACCACATCTGAAATCCATACAGCCGTGAAGATAGCACCTTTGTATGGTGGAGGTGTCTTCCACATGCGCGATGCTTCTCAAAATCCCGTTGTGGCAATGGCATTGCTGAATGCCGACCAGCGTGAAGAGACTTTGCTAAGAAATCGTTCTCGTCAACAGAGAATACGCATGGCTCAGCAGAGGAAGGAACAGCTATTGCGTGTGCAGCGTGCCACAAGTGATGCACTTGGAGAACCAACACCACTTCATCGCCGATTCACTTGCAACTGGAACAGTTACGTCCCTGTTCGTCCACCGTTCATAGGGCGCGGAGAAGTGCGCAGGATTCCTTTGAAGGAGTTGATTCCATGTATCGACTGGCTTTATTTCTATTGGGCATGGAGAGTGAAGGAAGACAGTGAGGAGGGACGCCTCTTAAAGAAAGACGCAGAGGAACGTCTGATGCGGATGGCAGAGAATAACGACTATGACATTCGTGCTATGCAGGCTTTCTACCCTGCCAGAGGAACTACGGAAGCAATAGAACTGGGCATAACACGTATTCATACACCACGACAGGCAGCTTTTGACGCTCATGGCAGGAAACGTGAGCAGTGTCTTGCGCTATGCGACTATGTCTCTCCAAATGGCAACGACTATATAGGTGTCTTTGCTGCTACTGTCTCTCCGCTTTTTGTTGAAGAGATTGAGCATATGAAAAAGGAGGGTACTGATGACTATGAGACGATCCTTCTTCAGACTCTTGGAGACCGTCTTGCTGAGGCTGCTTCGGAGTATCTTAGCAGGGAGCTGGCAGAGGGTGAGTGTCATTGGATGGGTATTCGTCCGGCTGTGGGTTACCCGTCCCTTCCTGACCAGAAGTCAATCTTCTCTCTTGATGCCCTTATACGTTATTCTGACATAGGAATTACGCTGACCGAGAATGGGGCAATGTACCCACAGGCCAGCGTAACGGGAATCTACCTCTCACATCCAGAGGCAGTGTATTTCAATGTTTGAGAAAAGGGAGTTCCGGGCATTAGATGCCCAGATTATTGACGGCATAGCACCTCAGAAACAGAGACGCAGGGTTGCAGGGGCGTTTCGAACATGAATGCAGGGGTGTTTTAGCAGGGTTGCAGGGGTGTTTTGAACATGAATGCAGGGGTGTTTTGAACATGAATGCAGGGGTGTTTTGAACATGAATGCAGGGGT
>CALZTP010000014.1 GCA_945829115.1 uncultured bacterium
CTGATTCTGCATCACCAATCAATACAATCATTATAAAAATCATTTTGCACACCTATTTATCACATTCGCAGTATTGAATAAATTCAGGTTCATTGCCTATTCTACTTATAAATATGTTACTTGATTTATATATATGTTTCATCTAATAAAGGTTGCAACATTAGTGGTGAATGTTGCAACCTATTTTTTTGCTTGTTTCTACAATTGAAGCTAATTTTGCAGCAGAATTTTTATTTGAAACATCTAAAACCAAACTAAATGAGACAGTTAAAAAGATTAGCAGCAATGGCGCTATTGTTTATGGCATCTACCATAATATATGCGCAAACAATTGAAGCTACGGGTACAGTGGTTGATCCTAACGGAGAAGCCATCATCGGAGCAACAATTATGGAGAAAGGTACCTCGAACGGTACAATCACTGATTTCGATGGAAATTTCAAAATCAGCGTGCAGAAAGGTGCTACGCTTGTTGTGAGCTATATTGGCTACAACAACCAGGAACTTCCAGCAACACAAGGAATGAAAATAACACTGAAAGAAGATGCACTGAATCTTCAGGAAGTGGTGGTGACTGGCTATACCACCCAACGCAAGGCAGACCTCACGGGTGCTGTTTCTGTGGTTAGCGTAGATGAATTGCAGAAGCAGAATGAGAATAACCCTATTAAGGCTCTTCAGGGTAGAGTGCCGGGTATGAATATCTCTGCAGACGGAACACCTTCTGGTGCTGCAACGGTGCGTATTCGTGGTATAGGCACTCTGAACAACAACGACCCTCTTTATATTGTTGACGGTGTTCCTACAAAGTCTGGAATGCATGAACTCAACGGAAATGATATAGAGTCTATACAGGTGTTGAAAGATGCTGCTTCGGCAAGCATATACGGTTCCAGAGCAGCAAATGGCGTTATCATCATCACAACCAAGAAAGGTAAGGATGGGAAGGTGAAGATTGATTTTGACGCAAGCGTAGCAGCTTCTTTCTATGCCAACAAACTCAAAGTGCTCAATGCAGAACAGTGGGGACAGGCTTTCTGGCAGGCAAACGTCAACGATGGTCTTGATCCAAACAACAACAATCTCGGTTATCACTTTGATTGGGGATATGACGCACAAGGGACTCCTCAGCTCTATAATGTGACAATGCGGAAATACCTTGATGACGGAAACACCATTCCTGCCGCTGATACCGATTGGGTGAAAGAAACAACTCGTACAGGTATTATTCAGAATTACAACGTAAGCGTAAGCAACGGTGGCGAGAAAGGTTCAAGCTATATGTCGCTTGGATATTATAAAAACCTTGGTATTATAAAAAATTCAGACTTTGAACGTCTTTCTGCTCGAATAAACAGCGACTACAAACTCATTGGAAACGCTCTTACCGTTGGAGAGCATTTCACATTGAACCGCACTTCGGAAGTTAGCGCACCAGGTGGATTCCTAGAGAATGTTCTTCAGTTCAACCCTTCGTTTCCAGTGTATAACACAAAAGGGGAGTATGCTAACCTCACCGGAGGATATGCAGACCGTGAAAATCCTCTCGGACGGTTGGAACGCAACAAAGACAATAGATACACTTATTGGCGAGCATTTGGCGACGTGTTCTTGAACCTTGCTCTTTTCAAAGGGTTCAACCTCAGAACAACAGCAGGTATCGACTACGCACAGAAGCAGCAACGTATCTTCACAATGCCTATCTCTAACGGAAACGTGGCAAACCCAGAGAATGCCGTAGAGGCAAAGCAGGAGCACTGGATGAAATGGATGTGGAATGCCGTTGCAACCTATAATATGGAGGTAGGAAAGCATCGTGCTGATTATATGCTTGGTGTAGAGGCAAACCGTCAGGATGATGTGTGGTTTTCTGGTAAGCGCTATGACTTCGAGACTCTCAACACCGACTATATGTGGCCTGATGCAGGTACTGGCGTTGAGAAGGCTTACGGCTCAGGCAGTGGCTTCTCGCTCATTTCTTTCTTTGGAAAGGTGAACTATACATATGCTGATAAGTATATGGCTTCTGTCACCGTTCGTCGAGATGGCTCAAGTCGATTCGGTAAGAACAACAAGTATGGTACGTTCCCTTCAGTAAGTGCCGGATGGCGCATTACGCAGGAAGAATTTATGAAATCAACCAATTCATGGCTCTACGACCTTAAGCTTCGTGCGTCTTGGGGACAGACAGGTAACCAGGAAATCTCAAACACCGCACGATATACTCTCTATCAGGCTGTGTATGGCGATTCTAACTTCGGTGGAAACAGCTTTGGTACGTCATACGACATAGCAGGTACGAATGGTGGACAGATTCTGCAGTCGGGATTCAAGCGTGCACAGATTGGTAACGATGACATAAAATGGGAAACAACAACTCAGACAAACATCGGATTTGATTTCTCACTGTTCAGAAACACCCTTTACGGAAGTTTTGACTATTACAACAAAAAAACCAAAGATATTCTCCTCTACATGGCGGGTATAGCAGCGATGGGCGAAGGTAGTTCAATGTGGATAAATGCCGGAGAGATGAAGAACAACGGTTTTGAACTTAATCTCGGATATCGCAACAATATTGGAGACTTCAGTTACGATATCACCGCAAACGTTGGTACCTACCGAAACGAAATAACCAAACTGCCAGAGACGGTTGCTGCAAACGGTGACTTCGGAGGAAATGGAGTGAAGAGCGTCATTGGTCACCCTATGGGTGCACAAGTGGGTTATGTCTTCGATGGCATTTTCAAGAGTCAGGAGGAAGTTGACAATCACGCAGTGCAGCAGGGAGCTGGCGTAGGAAGAATGCGTTTCAAAGACCTCAATGGTGACGGTATGATTACCGAGCTCGATCAGGATTGGATTTACTCTCCAGTGCCAGACTTTACCTATGGCATGAACATTTACTTGCAGTATAAGAACTGGGACCTTACAATGTTCTGGCAGGGCGTTCAGGGGGTTGATATAATCTCTGACCTTAAAAAGGAAACCGACCTTTGGGCTGGTGTCAATGTCGCAAATCTTAACAAGGGACAGAGATTGCTCGAAGCATGGTCGCCATCAAATCCTGATTCAAACATACCAGCACTCTCAACATACAACAACAACAACGAGACTCGTGTCTCAAGCTATTATGTCGAGAATGGCTCGTACCTGAAGCTTAGGAACTTGCAAATCGGCTACAACGTGCCAAAGGTGTTCGCAAACAAACTCCACATGGAACGCCTGCGCTTCTATCTCTCTGCACAGAATCTGCTCACCATAAAGAGTAGTGATTTCACAGGTGTTGACCCTGAGAATGCTAACTTCGGATACCCTATTCCAGTGAATGTGACATTTGGTCTTAACGTAACATTTTAAAAAGATATGAAGAAGATTTTCAACTATATAGTCGCTGCCTCTTTTTGCTTTATGGCAGCAAGCTGCTCAGACTTCCTCGATGAGCAGGTGCCACAGGGCACACTCGACGAGAACCAAGTGAAGGACCCTTCGCTGGTTGAGAGTACCGTGATATCTGCTTATGCAGGATTCACACAAAGCGAGGATATCAATGGCTCCTTCTCAATGTGGAACTACGATGTGCGTTCGGACGATGCCTATAAAGGAGGTAGTTCGGTGAACGATGGAGATGTTTTTCATCAGCTGGAGGTACAGAAGGGTGTGCTCACCACCAACTGGAACATCAGTGATATGTGGAACCGTCTATATATCACCATCTCACGCATAAATTCTGCCATCAGCGTACTTGAAAAGTGTGATGACAGCTACACACTCAAAGATCAGCGTCTTGCGGAGATGAAATTCCTGCGGGCATATAGTCATTTCCTGCTGAAACGTCTCTACAAGAATATTCCGTTCATCATGAATGCTAACCTTCAGTATGAAGAGTATAACAAGCTCTCAAACACTGAATATACTAACGATGAGGCATGGGGCATTATTGCAAAGGAATTGGAAGAGGCTTACGAAGTGCTGCCGGTGAAGCAAGCAGAGAAGGGGCGTCCTACGAAGGCGGCTTGTGCTGCTTTCCTTGCAAAGGTTTATCTCTACAAGGCTTACCGTCAGGACGATGCAAATAGTCATAAGGTGACAAGCATAAACACCGACGACTTAGAAAAGGTAATAAAATACTCCGACCCTGCTATCTATTCTGCTGCAGGATATGGACTCGAAACAGATATTCACAACAATTTCCGTCCAGAAGAGCAGTATGAAAACGGTTGCGAGTCTATCTGGGCTATACAATACTCACGCAACGATGGCTCTACATACGGAAACCTCAATTGGTCGAATGGTCTTATATGCCCTAACATCGCTGACGTAACAGATGGAGGATGTGATTTCTATAAGCCTTCACAGAACCTTGTCAATGCATTCCGTACCGACAATAGTGGCTTGCCTCTTATTGATAGCTTCAATCAGAAGGATTACGATATGGCAACCGACAATGCTGACCCTCGACTCTTCCTTACCGTTGGCATAACCGGACTTCCATATATGTTTAACCAAGACTATATCATGGATCGCACTTCCAACTGGAGCCGCTCAGGTGGGCTTTATGGCTACTATGTCACACTGAAACAGAATGTTGACCCAGCACTCATTGGGCAATATCTCATAAAGGGTTCGTTGTGGGCTACAAGCATGAATCGCATTGTGTTCCGCTATGCAGACGTAGTGCTTGAGCGTGCCGAGGCCTTCGCGCAGTTAGGAAAGACAACAGAGGCTATTGCTTTGGTGAACAAAATTCGTTCTCGCGCTGCAGGAAGTACACAGATGATTTCTAACTATCCTTCAAGGTATGGAGTGAAGTTCTATTGCAAGAACTACACTGGGACATACGATAAGGAGCAGACCATAAAGATTGTGAAGATGGAGCGTCGCCTCGAACTGGCAATGGAATCTGAAAGATTCTTTGACCTCGTTAGATGGGGTGAGGCTGCACAAACTCTCAACAACTACTATGCTGCTGAGAAAACCAAATGTACCGTGTACGGCGAGGCTGAGTTCACTGCCGACAAGGGTGAGTATCTGCCTATTCCTTTTGCTCAGGTGGCTGCGTCAAACGGATATTACACTCAGAATATTGGTAACTGGTAAAAAAATCAATAACAAGATTATTATGCAAACAATTATTAGAAACAAGATAAAGGCATTATTCGCCGTTTTCCTTATGGCGTGCTTTACTGCCTGCACAGACGATAACGTCAGCGAACTCATGCTTTCGGGAGATTGTTCTATTGAGGCACTGACACTCGACAATTATGAGGGAAAGATAGACCTCGCCTCACGTACCGTAACGGTTAATCTGCCTGAGACATACGATACACGGGCTATGACCGTCACTGAGCTTCGAATCTCTGAAGGTGCTTCGGCAAATATGCACGAGGGACAGACGGTAAATATGGAGGGTGTTCAGAACGTCCACATAACAAATGGTGACTTGTACCTCGACTGGAAGCTTGTGGCAAAGCGCGATGAGGCAAAAATCAGTTCGTTCATTATCAATGAAGTCTATAACGGTATCATCGACCAGAATGCCAAAACCATCACGGTGTATGTGCCAGGAGATGTGGACATAACAGCTCTCATTCCTTCAATAGAGTTTAGCGAGGGAGCAACATGTCAACCTCTTAACGGTGTGGCACAGGACTTCTCCTCACCAGTGGTATATACTGTGACAAATGGCACTGCTCAGGCACAATATACGGTAACTGTCTTCGCTATCGACAAACCAAAAGCGGTGTTCGTTGGTAATGCTTCTACCATGAGCGACCTCGATCCAGAAGCTAAGGAGGCATGCTCTTGGATGCTTGCAAACATTGAGAAATCACTCTATGCATCGTTTGCTGACATACAGTCGGAAGCAGTTGACCTCTCTGAGTGCAAGGTGATTTGGTGGCATTTCCATTACGATGGTGGTGTTGATGGGCACGATCAGTTCGTAACAAAAGCACCATATGCTCTTGATGCAAAGAACCAGTTGCGCACATACTACGAGAATGGTGGCTCTTTCTTCCTCACACGTTATGCCACAAACCTTCCTTCGTTTATAGGGGCTACGGGTGATGACGAATGGACTACACCTAATAA
Organism: uncultured bacterium; assembly: GCA_945829115.1. Lineage (GTDB taxonomy): Bacteria > Bacteroidota > Bacteroidia > Bacteroidales > Bacteroidaceae > Prevotella. The sequence continues at coordinate 6,094 of CALZTP010000014.1, forward strand.
CTGCTGGGGACAGAATGAAGCAGATGCAGAACTTTGTGGAGGCCCGTGGGATTTCAAGAAGTACAGCCCTCAGGCAGCTCATCCTTTATGGCAGGGACTTGTAGCGGGCGATGATCCAAATGCTGTATATACCACCGATGCGGGTTATCATATCACTAACTCTACGGCTCAATACCATATTGGTACTGATTGGGGCGGATACGACAACCATGATGCTTGGGAAGCTCGCACTGGCGGAAAAATCCTTGGCATAGGAGGCGATGGTGCTATTGTTGCATGGGAATATCTGCCACACAATGGTAAGGGTGGCATCATATGCATCGGCTCTGGTTGCTATGACTGGTATTCCTATACCTTTGAGGCTGGCTACACAGAGAAGTTCCATAAGAACGTTGCCATAATCACTCAGAATGCGTTCAACTATCTATCAAAGTAATTTCAAAACAAACGATATGAAATCAATGATATTATCAACAATATTATTCTCCACACTCGCTCTCACTTCATGTAGCGACGATGGTTTTGTGGGAGATCCTGATAAAAATTGGTCTGAAACAACAGAGTTCTTCAATCCTACTGAAGAGAACGGTTACAGCACTTATTGGAAGCCTGCCATTGGAAGGGTGGGAGACCCAATGCCTTTTTACGATAAGAAAGAGGGAAATTTCAAGGTGCTTTATCTGCAGGAGTTCGACAATAATGATGCTTGGTGCTTCCATCCAATTTATGGTGTTTCCACCACCGATGGTGCCAACTATCAGGGTATGGGAGAGATTCTTGAGACTGGCAAGTCGAAAGATGAACTTGATGCTGCAATAGGAACTGGTTGCGCTATCTATAATGAAAACGATGGCTTGTATTATATCTACTATACTGGACATACATCACGCGAGGTCGTGATGCGTGCCACATCGCCAGATTTCAAGATATGGACAAAGGACAAGGCTTGGGTTCTACGTGGAGCTGACAATGGTTACTCTGATACCGATTTCCGAGACCCACAGGTGTTCCAGGACGATAATGGTCTATGGCATATGATTATAGCAAGCAATCTGAAATTTGCTGAATATACTTCCCAAAATCTGCGCGACTGGGATTATGCTGGAGAGTTCTCTTGCATGATTTGGGACCGTATGCTCGAATGTCCTGATATTTTCAAAATGGGCGACTGGTGGTATATGGTGTATAGCGAGGCATATCGTAGCGATTGGAGCCGCAAGGTGAAGTATATGATGGCTCGCTCTCTCGACGAACTGAAAAAGTGTTTCAACGAAGGACCAAAATGGCCTGCTGACGACAAGGAGGGTGTGCTCGACACTCGTGCCTTCTATGCTGCCAAGACGGCTTCTAATGGTACAGACCGCTTCATTTGGGGATGGACTCCTTATCGCACTGGTGCCACCATCCACGACAAGAACATTTCCGTTGGAGCGGAAAGTGAACCAAACTGGTCGGGAGCTCTTGTTTGCCATAAACTCATACAACATGCCGATGGTACTCTCTCTGTTGGTGAAGTGCCATCAATGGCAAATAAGTACACCACTCTCACTGAGCCAAAGGTTATGACATCTGAAAACTATTCTTCTGGAACACTCAATGGAAATGGATACGTGCTCTTCAGTCGTCTTGGATATCATAATCATATATCGTTTGTGCTAAATGCAGGAGAAGCTGACAAATGGGGCGTTTCATTCGCTCGTGGCACTGACGCTACAAAATTCTATTCTCTCGTGGTTAACCCAGAGTGGGGGAACGGTCGTCGAAAGGTTAACTTCGAACAGGAAGGTACAGAGGGTAAGGGATTCATTGTTGGTGCCGACGGATATATCTTCCCTCGTCCTGCTGACAATACCTACAAGGTTGATATCTACACCGACAATTCTGTTGTTGTGATGTATATCAACGGAGAATACGGCACTACGCAACGTATCTATGGCTTGCAGAAAAACTGCTGGTCTATCAATAGTTATGGTGGTAATATAAGCATCAGCGATATAAAGGTCAGCATGTATTAATAGGAATTAATTTGGGGTGTGTCAGTAACTATGACACACCCTATTTTTAAAGAAATTGTTTCGGTTAGAAGTGTTATGACATTTCCATGGCATCTGTGAATTGTCAGCATTTTTACTTCAGAAAATGGGACAATAAAAAAAACGTGAGTCGAACGAAAAAAATCATTTGACTCACGTTATTAAGTAGGTGTGCAAAATTATCTATATAATCCTTGCATCGCCTACTGCGCATTATCAGCCAGTGACAACAGTCGAGTAGGAGTCGCTACACTCCTTTATGTCACATACTGATTCTGCATCACCAATCAATACAATCATTATAAATATAATTTTGCACACCTACTTATAAACAACAGTTTTTCATTCCTTCCTACTACAAAGGATATTATAAGAGGGAGGATGACACGTTATTCACCTCACAAAAGAGGAAAATTTGTTAGAGATTACTTCTTCTGCTCTGGATAAAGTAGCTTGTGGTATCTAGACTTATCGGCAAGAAGGGAGAGAGCCTCTTGCACGAGCTTATCGGAGCGGAGAGAGTTCTCGATGACACCAGCCTGATAATAGTAGCAGGCAACAATATCGGAGGAGATAGCCTGCTTTACCTCCTGCTTGTTATGGTCAAGCTCTACAGAGAGGTCGTGAGCGAGCTTTTTCTCCAAGGCATCGAATTCCGCCTTTGCACGGTCGTAGTAGCCCTCGAACTCCGCCACTTTTTTTAACTGCTTGAGGAGCTTACTGCTCTCGCGGTCGTACTGGAATCCCGATTCTATAGCCTTTTTCTTGAAGTCCTCGTAGTCTTCGTCGGAGATTTCGAAGTCTCGAGCAGGTGCAATGGTTTTGTGGCTTGCCACATAGTCCACAACATAGTCCATGAGCACGGAGGTGGAGTCGAGAGCGTTGTTGAAGTAATAGACCACGTTCGGGATGGTGTCGGGAGTGATGACGATATCAGGCATTATACCACCACCATCTTTCACTGTTCTTCCGTTTCGTGTCTTGAACTCTTTCTTCAGTGAGTCTGCCACCACCTCGTTGTTTCCTCGCTTGTATTTTATTGCCTGCACACAGCGACCGGAAGGGATGTAGTAGTGGGCTGTGGTGAGCTTGAGGTTTCCGTTGTAAGGAAGCGCGATAGGTGTCTGCACAAGTCCCTTTCCGTAGGTCTTTGTGCCCATGATGACACCACGGTCGAGGTCTTGAAGCGTACCACTCATAATCTCTGATGCCGAGGCAGTCATATTGCCCACGAGAGCAACGATAGGCATCACGGTATCGATAGGTAGCTTAGAAGTGGTGTATTCGCGTCCTGACTGCGGCAGCTTTCCACGCGTTCTTACGAGTGTCATATCCTTCGGAAGGAACAGGTTTAGAATGTCCACCGCTTCACTAAGCGAACCACCCGTATTTGCACGAAGATCGATGATGAGCGAAGACATTCCCTGTCTCTTAAGGTCTATAACAGCATTTCGGAAGAGCTTCGCACAATCTTCTGTGAACTGACTGAAGCTAATGAAGCCAACAGAGTCGTTTGCCATGCCGTAGTAAGGGATAGCAGGCATCTGAATCTGTTGACGAGTGATTTTCACCGTAGCAGGCTCTTTCTGCCCTGGACGCTGGTATTTCAGCAAGAAGCTCGTGCCAGCATTTCCACGCAGATGTTCTGTGACATAGGAGAGTTGCTTGTTCGTCATATCCTCCCCATCTATGGCGAGAATGACATCACCCATACGCAGTCCTGCCTCGTATGCCGGCATACCGAAATAAGGTTCGCTGATCACGCTTCGCTTATCTTTCGATCGATAGGTAATGATAGCACCTATTCCTCCGTATTTTCCTGTGATCATCGACTTCAACTCCTTACGGTCGGCAGCAGGATAATATTCTGTGTAAGGGTCGAGAGAATTGAGCATTCCCTTTATTCCCTCTCCCACCACTTGTTCTGCATTAAGCGTATCGACATACATAAGGTCGAGGTAACGGTAAAGAGTGGAGAAGATCTCCATCTGCTTTGCCACTTCAAGATTATGGTTTACGGTATTCTGTGCCGACAGAAGAGTAGTCAGCATCATGACAATCGCTAATGTTATCTTTCTCATTTTTTTGATTCATTTTTTGGTTATAAGGGCAATCATCCCCCTTTTAAAAATTCATTTTGAATGCAAAGGTAACATAAATCGTGAGAATATCAAAAAAAATAAGGTATTTTTGATTTTTTTTATTTCCTTGAGATACTGGAGAACATGAAAAAAGAATTATTTGCCTAAAAGTTGCAAAAAATCTTGGAGGGAAAGGGAAAAAGTATTAACTTTGCAGTTGATTGAGAAATTCCTGTATAACCACAAGGGGTAGAAAGAGTTTTCTTGCCACGATTAGATACCTCATGGGGGTCTATTGAGACGTCTTAAAAAGTAGAAGAATCGGGATGTAGCGCAGTTGGTTAGCGTACACGTCTGGGGGGCGTGTGGTCGCCAGTTCGAGTCTGGTCATCCCGACTTTCAGAGTAATGAATAAAGCAAAGAATCGCCATGTTGTTTTTAATGCAATATGGCGATTCTTTGTTGTGAATACTTGCTTGCTGTTAGACACTACGCGCCTGTGTTGGAGCTAATAGTTCTATAACTGTTCTTACTCCATAATAATCTTCAGACGCAATGCGCCTGCGCGGAAGATTATAATCGCTGCTAAGTATGCTGAACTCTTAGAACAGAACCTGACACAATGCGCCTGCGCGGAAGATTTATAGAGTTACCCTCGTTGCTTATGGATATTGAGTTTGCAATTGCTGTTATGATGAAGAATATGTTATCCGTTAGAAAATCGATTCTTCTGTTTCTGTAGTAAGAAGTTCGAGCAATTTCATGCCGATTACGGAATTTCCCTTTCCATTGAGACGTGGACTCCAGACGGCTACTGAATAGAGTCCAGGGAAGATGGCGGCAATGCCCCCTCCTACCCCACTCTTTCCAGGGATTCCGACAAGGAATGTGAACTCCCCAGCCTGATCGTAGAAGCCGCATGTCTGCATGACAGCATTCACTCGCTTTACCTGCGAGCGCGAGAGGTTTATGCCGTTAAACGAAAACTGAGTTTTATGATTTGCGTACGGCAGGAAAGCATGAGCAAGTTCCCTGCACGACATTTCTATGCTGCACATAAGGAAATAGAAATGAAGTACATGTTCTATGTCTCCATGGATGTTTCCGTGGTATTTCAGAAGGTTTATGATGGCAGCATTGAGGTATCCCTCCTCACGCTCCGACTTAGCCACCTCAAGGTTGTAGTGGATATCATTGTTTTCTGCTATTGCCCTTACAAAAGCGAGGAACTCCTCCTCTGGGTTGTCGAGCACCTCATAGAGTATGTCAGCAATAACAATAGCACCAGCGTTTATGAACGGATTTCTCGGCTTCCCACTCTCAAATTCGAGTTGCACAAGAGAGTTGAATGCCGTTCCCGACGGTTCACGCCCAATCCTCTTCCAGATGCGGTCGCCACAGAGTCCGAGTGCCATTGTTAGAGAGAAGACCTTCGAGATGCTCTGCAGTGAGAATCTAACATCGTGGTCTCCAGCATGGTATATCTCGTTTTCTAAGGTTTCTATGCATATTCCTGTCTGCTCAGGATTCACCTTCGCTAAGGCAGGAATATACGTAGCTTGTTCGCCAACTCCACGGAGTGGCTTTGCCTCCTCAAAGATATAGTCTATAATGTGTTGGTAGTTCATGGAATAGATTTGATTTAATGTATTAGGAACTATTGGAAACGCTTAGGAACTTAAGAACGCTTAGGAGCGTTTATCACCTATTGTCGAGCACCTCATATTTTGAGTGCTGACTGCGATATTCTGGCACGATCTCCTTCATTTTCTTCACGATAGCCATATCGTTGTAGGTATGAGAGAGTTCCAAAAGCTCCTCCTCGTTCTGCTTCGCAGTGGCATAGTCGTATTCACGTACCTTTGCAACCATAATCTTCGGATGAGAAGTGGTGATGGTTTGCTCCTTATCGCTGAGCACCTCCTCGTAGAGTTTCTCACCGTCACGGAGTCCAGTATATTTAATCTCCACACCCTTTGCACGTGAAAGGTCTATCATGCGCTGGGCAAGGTCAGCAATGCGAACTGGCTTACCCATATCGAAGACGAAGATCTCTCCTCCATGTCCCATGGTTCCTGCCTCCAGCACGAGCTGGCATGCCTCTGGAATAAGCATAAAGAATCGTATAATGTCAGGATGTGTCACTGTTAGTGGTCCGCCCTTCTTCAGCTGCTCTTTAAAGATAGGTATAACCGAGCCGTTAGAACCCAGCACGTTTCCGAATCGTGTTGTTATGAACTGCGTGCATGCCTTCTCCCCTTTTCCGTTGAGCACCTTTCCTTCAAGAATAGCCTTGTTCAGCGACTGGCAGTAGATTTCGCAGATACGCTTTGAGCATCCCATGACGTTTGTTGGGTTCACAGCCTTGTCGGTGGAAATCATCACAAACTTCTTTGTGTCGTATTTCACAGCAAGGTCGGCAATGACACGAGTGCCGTAGCAGTTATTCTGAATGGCAACGCCAGGGTTATCTTCCATCATCGGCACATGCTTATAGGCAGCGGCATGGAAGACATAGTCTGGGCGGTGGCTGGAGAAGAGATCCTCCATGTGGTCTTTTCGTGTTATGCTGGAGACAATGGTGTATGCCTCTATGTAAGGGAACTGACGAGCCATGAGGAGACGAATGTCGTGCATAGGAGTCTCTGCCTGATCGACGAGGAGAAGCTTGCGAGGCTTGTATTTCGCAATCTGTCGCACCATCTCAGAGCCTATGCTTCCTGCAGAGCCTGTGATCATGATTACCTTATCGCGAAGCAGCTTTCCGATAGCATCCATGTCCACCTCTATCTTATCTCTTGGCAGGAGGTCTTCTATCTCCACCTCATGAAGTTGCGAGTAGCTCAGTTTTGACTTCCCGTCCCATGTCTCAGAAGGTGGCAACATGAGCATCTTCACGTCAGACTTCACCAGCTCGTTGACAAGGCGCTCATCGTTTCTAAACTGCTCGTTGTAGAGCGGAGAAACGAGTATGCTCTTTGCACCAACGGCAAACATGTGACTGATAAGCTTCTCGTCAGGAGCATACACCTTCTGTCCCATGAGATATTTGCCTTGCATATCCTTCTCGTATGACACAAAGCCTTTGATAATATACTTTCGAGGAGCCTGCTGGCGAATACTCTCAGCAAGTGCTATGCCGCCTTGGCGGACACCGTAGATGAAGACTCGCTCTGTGTTGTGACCGAGGAAGACGACATCGTATATTGCCTTCACAATTATTCGCATTGTACAACAAACGAGCAATGCTATTACCACTTGAAGAAGTATCTCCTTCACCCAGATGATATGCGGTATCAGTTCCTCCTCTGGAAGAAGGAAAGTAACTATTGCGAATAGCGTTCCACCAATGAGGAGAGCTCCAGAAATGCGTATGAAGTCTGTTACGCTGGAGAATCGCATTACTCCAGAGTATGTATGGAAGACTCGCATTCCTATTACATAGCATGGGAGGGAGGCTGTCCATAGCAGCATCCACTTCCAAAAGTATCCGGCAACACCATCTCCCCCTTCGCAAATGTATGTTGATAAAAGTCCTGAGAACAGGATTATCATACAATCGAGAATCAGAATTCCCCAATGCGGTAGGGAATTTTTACTGAAGTACCAATACGATATGCTATTAACTCTTCTAGGTATTTTCATACTTTTTGTTTTTTATTCCCCCGATGGCTTTTCGGAGAGGAAGATAAACAGATAGGTTGTATATTAAAGTTAACGATAGGTGTGCAAGCCATTCATCAATTAAAATGTTAGCTTTTGCATGGTTATGCACACCTACTTAAAATTATTCTACTGTTACTGACTTTGCCAAGTTTCGAGGCATGTCGACGTTCAGTCCCTTGTTCACCGCAACATGGTAGGCAAGCATCTGGAGAGGAATTACAGAGAGCAGAGGAACGAGAGGCTCTAAGACCTCTGGAATCTCTATCACGTTCTCACTGATTTTCCTTACCTCCTCATCTCCCTCGGTGACAATGGCAAGGATGCGCCCCTTGCGGCTCTGTACCTCCTGCATGTTGCTGATGACCTTTTTGTAAAGGTTGTGGTGGGTAGCCACGAAGACGATAGGCATCTCCTCGTCGACAAGTGCGATAGGACCGTGCTTCATCTCTGCAGCAGGATATCCCTCAGCATGTATATAGCTGATCTCCTTTAGCTTCAAAGCACCCTCAAGAGCGACCGGATAGTTGAAGCCTCTTCCGAGATAGAGGAAGTTCTTTGCGTAGCGATAAGAGGTGGCTAGGTTCTCGATCTCGCTGTTATGGTCGAGAATGCGCTTCATCTTCTCAGGAATAACGGTAAGCTCCTGACAAATCTGCTGATACTCCTCGTCAGAGAGAGTGCCAAGGGCATTGCCGAGAGCAAGACCGAGCATCGTGAGCACTGTCACCTGCCCAGTGAACGCCTTTGTGGAGGCAACACCAATCTCTGGTCCGACGTGGATATAGATGCCCGTGTCACTTGCACGTGCTATGCTACTGCCCACACCGTTCACAATTCCGAAGATGAGAGCGCCCTGCTCCTTTGCCAACTGAATGGCAGCGAGCGTATCTGCCGTCTCACCACTCTGACTGATGGCAATAACCACATCGTCTTTCTCAATCACCGGATTGCGGTATCTGAACTCACTGGCGTATTCCACCTCCACTCTTATTCGGCACATCTGCTCGATGATCTGCTTTCCAATCAGTCCGGCATGCCAAGAAGTTCCGCAGGCAACGATGATTACGTGACGAGCACGAATGAGCTTCGCCTTGAAGTTCTTCAGGGCAGAGAGGTGCACCTCATATCGCTCATGACCCTTATCGCCCTTTACCTTCACCACACGACCACGCATGCAGTCGCGAATGCACTGTGGCTGGTCGAAGATCTCCTTGAGCATATAGTGTGGGTATCCACCTTTGCTCAGAGCCGCAATGTCGAGTTCTATTTCCTTCACCGTAACGTCAGCCTGCGATTTGTCGAGGTTTACAATCTCCACGTCTTTTCCAAGACAGATATCAGCAACCTGCTCGTCGTCGAGGTAGATAACCTTCTTTGTGTATTCCACCATTGGAGTGGCATCACTACCAATGAAGAACTCCTGATTCTCCTCACCAACGCCAATAACGAGCGGCGATGCCTTTCGTGCACAGATGATGTGACTATTGTCTTTCTTCTCCATGACAGCAATGGCGTAGGCACCGATGGCACGATTCAAAGCTTGGAGAACGGCATTGCGGAGGTGCTTACCGTTTTTCTGGTAGAAATAGTCAATGAGGTTCACAAGCACCTCGGTGTCTGTCTGACTGGCGAAGGTGTAGCCTCTGCCGATGAGCTGCTCCTTCAGTTCCTTATAGTTTTCAATGATACCGTTGTGAACGAGAACCACCTCTCCGCTCATGGCGAGGTGAGGGTGGGCATTTGTTGCTGACGGCTCACCGTGTGTAGCCCAACGAGTATGCCCGATGCCAACTGTTGAGGAAGGGTTGTTTGCCACTACGCTTTCCTCAAGGTTGCTAACCTTTCCTTTCTCCTTATATATGTCAAAGTCTGCACCGTCGGGATTGTTCAATGCAATTCCAGCAGAGTCGTAACCTCTGTACTCTAACTGGTGTAGACCCTTAATGAGTATTGGCGCTGCTTGTTTGGTGCCAATATATCCTACTATTCCGCACATAAATAAATCTTTTTTCAGTTGAGAACCATTCTCTATTTAAATTAATTTTCTACTTATTTCCTCGCAAAGGTAGTAAATAAAAATTAATTGGAGAAGTTTTTCTATGTTTTTTTTGTTAATTCGTCGATTTTTTTGATAAAAACCATGAAAAGAGATGATTTTCGCACCAATTTCAGTTTTTTTCTCTCAATTATTGTCGTTGTCTCTCTATCTCATTTTTACCAAGTGTTGAGCAAAGGAAGGAAAAATAAAAGTTTTGCAAGTTTGCAAGTGTTTGGTTCACAATGGTTCATAACACAAACAAGAAAGTCCAAAACGCAATGAGCAACAGCACCTAAAAGGCAACATTATTCACTACGTTCTGAACTTCTATACTTTCTCGTTTAGTTTAACGAAAAAAAGTTGGCTTAACGAAAAAAGTTGGCTTAACGAAAAAGCTCGTTTATAAAGATCACGAAGATGAGGGCGGGGATAAGAGTTGTTATGAGACGGTAGAAGAGCACTGGAAATTTTCCCAATCTCAGCGAGCCAGAGTTTGTGAGCATGGCAACAACCTTCTCTTGCCCCATTCGCTTCATCAGGAAGCAGAGGAAGATACCGCCGAGAGGCATAGCGAATTTTGCCACTGCGAAGTCGAAGAGGTCGAAGATATTCATTCCGAAAAGCTTCACGTCACTCCAGTTTCCGAAAGACATTGAGCAGCAGAAAGCCGCAAATGCAGTGAGCACGGCAAGTATCAAGGCCGCCGTCTTCCTTTTCAGTTTGAACCTCTCGCTTACGAAGACCGTTGTTATCTCGAGCATGGAGATGCTGGAGGTCAAGGCCGCCATGACGAGAAGAATGTAGAAGAGCAGCGTTACGGTATATTGGAGAAGAGGGATGTCTCCAAATGCCATTTGGAAAATCTTTGGAAGGGTTATGAAGACAAGCGTTGGCCCAGTGTCTGGACTCACTCCCACAGAGAGTGCAGCCGGGAAGATCACGAGTCCAGCGAGAATCGCCACGCACGTGTCTATCGTTACCACATGGAAGGAGTCCTTCACGATGTTCACCTTCTCAGAGAAATAAGAAGCATAGGTCATGAGCGTTCCGATACCGATAGAAAGGGTGAAAAACGCCTGTCCCATAGCACTTAGCCACACCTCTGTTGTTACCTTTGAGAAGTCGGGCTTGAAAAGGAATTCGAGTCCTTTAGAGGCATTTGGTAGCGACATGGAGCATATTGCCAGCACGATCAGCAAGATAAAGAGCATAGGCATCATGATCTTCGAGCCACGCTCAATACCTTTCTGCACTCCCAACAACACGATTCCCGTTGTGATCACAATGAAGGCAATGAGTGAAAGCGTTGGCTTTACAGGGTCGGAGATGAACATTCCGAAGGCTGCCCCGCCACCATGAGAGATCTCTCCTGTTGCAGCAATGGCCGTGTAGTACAGCGTCCAGCCAGCCACCACACTGTAGTAGGCGAAGACAAGGAATCCTGCAATCACACACATTGCGCCAGCCGTATTCCATATTGCCTTCCCTACGAAGCCTGCCGAGGATGAGTCGGCAAGCTTCCGATATGTATCGAAAGCATTTGCCCGACCAGCCCGACCAGCACCAATCTCCGCAATAAGCACAGGCACGGCAATCAAGAGAATGCAGACAATATAGACAATCAGGAAAGCGGCACCACCATTTGCACCCGTTTCGCAAGGGAAGCGCCAGATATTCCCCAAACCCACAGCACTTCCTGCCGCAGCGAGAATTGCCCCTAATCGAGAGCCGAAGTTCGTGCGTTTATTATCTTGTAAAGCCATTTACTTCTTTATTTCGTCTATTAATCGGTCGGCCTTTCCCCATTTCTCCATCATAAAGAGAATGTAGCGAATGTCGACACAGATACAACGAGCGAGAGTCTTGTCGAAGAAGATGCTTCCAGAGAGAGAGTCCCAGTTGCCGTCGAAGGCAAGTCCGATGAGCTGGTTGTTACCGTCAAAGACTGGTGAGCCAGAGTTTCCACCAGTGATATCGTTGTTTGTGAGGAAGCAGAGGTTCATGGTTCCCGTCTTACTGTCGGTGTATTTTCCGAAGTCGCTGGCAGAGAAGAGCGTGTGCATCACGGGTTCTGCGAAATACTCGTAGTTATAGTTCTTTCCCGCAGTCTCTTTGTTGCCCAATAACATCTTCTCGTAGAGAGACTTAGGAGCTGTGTAATAACTGGACTGCTTTCCATTGAGCACGAAGCCTCCCACCTGTCCGTAGGAAAGGCGAAGAGTGAAGTTAGCATCAGAATAGTGAGGCATGTCCATCTCCATCTGCAGCTTAGCATCGCAGAGCATACGCTCCTGCTCTTGTATCTCCGACACACCGTCCTTGATACCGTTTCTAATCGTCATCTGCACAACCAGAAGGTCCTGTCCCATCTGCACGGCAAGGTCGTTGGCGATTGTTTTCTCCACCTTTTTATTGTTGATGAAGATTTTCTCGTTAGACATGAGAGGTGAGGCGTAGAGAGCATCAACGTATTTCGTGTATCTATCGTCACCCCCAAGGCTATCGATGGTTTTGTAGAAGTCTGGTAGGAAGTTGTTGTCAATCTGCTCACGATAGTTCTTCAGAAGAGCAGCAAGAATCTCCTTCTCGGTAGCAAGGTCCCAAGTCTCGGTATTGTCGTTGAACTGAACATACTGCTTCTTTTTCTTCTTCTCCGGACCATAGACCGTCATGCCGTTTGCCCATTGCAAAGCACGAGTGACAATCTCGTTCTTACTAATGAAAGACTCAGAGAAAATCGTTGCCGCCTTTACGAAGCGAGAGCGCTCAGCATAGAGCTTTCCAAGTTTCTCGATGTCGAGCTGTCCCTTCAGATATCCAGTGCTATCCTGGTAGGATTTTATAAGCTGCTCGTAGTTCTTCTTCATCGTGATAATACCGATGGAATCGATACATTTGTTCATGCCGCGAGCGTTCTTCCAGTAGTTTGCTGACTGAGCGAACTTTGAGTCGTATTTGATTCTCACGCCTTCATCGGCACGCATGTGTTTTCTCATAACATCAAGAAGAACAGTGCGCACCTGATAGCGAGGAGCATTCTGACAGTCTTTCATCTCCTCGATGCCGAAGCTGGAGAGGTATCGGTTTGTGGTGCCAGGATAGCCCATGGTCATGGCGAAGCCCCCTTCCTCATATCCGTTCATGTTCACCTTTGCATACACCTCTGGATGGTAAGGCACATTCTCCTTTGAATATTCGGCAGGTCCACCCGTCTTCGGGTCGCAATAGATACGGAAGACAGAGAAGTCGCATGTCTGTCGTGGCCACATCCAGTTGTCTGTCTCGCCACCGAATTTTCCCATAGACTTCGGAATGGTGAACACGAGACGTACATCACGGAAGTCACGGTAGGTAGTGAGATAATACTTGTTTCCTTCGTAGTACGGCTTCAGCTCAACACGCAGTGTAGAGTCTTCTTTCATAACCCTCTCCTGCTCTACGTTCTCCAAAGAGTCGAGCAACACCGATTGCTTTTCCATGCTTAGCGTGCGTATTCCGTTCTTCAGCACCTCTGTGGTATAGTCTCGCTGTGAAACCATAAAAGACACGAAGAGATTCTCGTTTGGCAGTTCCTCTTCGTAACTCTTTGATACAAAGCCATTGAGCATATAGTCGTGCTCGGTAGTGGAATGAGAGCGAATGGCTTCAAAGCCACAGTGATGGTTTGTAAAGACGAGACCATCGGCAGAGACAACCACTCCAGAGCAATAGCCGCCGAAGTTCACCACCGCCTTTGATATGGCACTCTTGTCGTTGTAAAGACTGTTGTAAGGAAGGTGATATCCCTCCTCCACCATTTTCTCATAGACAGCTTGCGGAAGGTTAGCGATTGTCCACATTCCTTCATCTGCCTTTGTCTCTATTGACATTGTTGTCAATAGAATACTGAATAGTAAAAATGTTTTCTTAAAGTAGGTGTGCATAATTATTATTATTGTTTTTTCTAAGAATGTTAAAACCCGATGGCAAACGAACTGCCAAGGGTTATGGTGCTCAGCCGTTTCAAAGCCGAAAAAGAATTCCCTGACTGTTCTTCCTGAAACGAAATCTTTCGTTTGGAAGAATCGAAGTCAGCAAATAGCTTAAGGGTATATCTGCTGCTGTATCTCCAGCCGAGATTTACTCCAAGAACGAGATCAAGTGAACAGTTCCCTTTTAGCCATGTTCCCACAAGCGCTTTTCCCCCAAAGCACCATTTCTCTGAGATGGAAAACATGGAATAAACACCAGCATCGAGAGAGACTTCCTGCAGATTAGAGACAAAGCCCTCAGACAATTCCCTTATTGGAGTGACCGAATAGCGGCACATGGCTCCAAAGCCGATATACCTATTAAAAAACAAGGCACCCTCAACGCCTCCCACAGTACTTGTGCAGAGTTCCACACTCTTCTCGCCCTCAGAATTGGAGAGAGAAAGCTGCGAGGAATGCAGTCCTCCACCCATATGCACTTCCACGAAAGACGGCTTTCCCTCGTCTGTGTTATGAACGAAGGCTTTTCTGAGCCTCTTCTTCTTGTGAAAGAGTAAGTCAGAAAGACAATAGCCAAGCTCGGCAGAGAGCACTCCAATTCCTGCTCCCGCGAGAATATCTCCTGCCCAATGCCTTGAATGCGTCGCACGCAAGACGCCTGTTGTGGCTGCTATTCCATATCCACCAAGCGACAGCCATGGCGAAGCCGTTTCTCCAAACTCCTTATGAAGGATTGTGGCTGCTGTGAAGGCAATAGCGGTGTGTCCTGATGGGAAGGCATTATTATCAGACTTGTCTGGTCGGCTTTCCTCTACCGATTTCTTCAACGCCTCCACCGTTCCTGCCATAAAGATATTCGACAACGCAAAGGAAGCAAGAAATTCAGAATTGCTTGACCTGCTCTCGATGCCTGCCAACTTCATGCCTGCAATAACGGCATAGGGAGCAAAGCGAACATAATTCTCCACTTCACCACCATCACGAGAACCATTGCTAACCTCTGTTTCTGAGGCAAAAGGTTCTATGATGTTTTCCGAACGAGAATCAGCAATTAGACTCTCCGAGCAAGAGTTGCCAACCTCTGTCTCTGAGGCAAAGCATTCTGTGAAAGCGAGGGTGAGAGCAATAATCAGGAAATTTCTCATAGAGTCCCATTTTTTCCACCATGCCAAGGCTTTTTGCCAGCATTAGTTGTTCTGCTTTATGACCCTCAATCCCTCTTGGAAGATTCTGTTGGAATCGTTCATCACCTCAAAGTAAGCCGACTGGTTGAAGACATCTCGAGCAATGAGCGCCTTTATCTGTCGCTTCATCTCTGGCAAGGCACGTTGCTTCTCTTCCTCGTCTTTTGGTGTTATGCCTTCCTTCTCTCCTTCCGCAAGGATATCGTCTATAAGTTCCTGAGGAACATCATACTGCTCTTTAAAAGCCGAGGCGGAAGGATATTTAGAAAGACGCTTTCGGTTCTTGTCGAAATATTTCAGCACCTTAGTGACGATGATTCCCTTTGCCACTAACTTTGAGTGATAGCGAGTGTATTGAAGAGTGTCGAGAGGGACAAAGACATCAGGCATGATACCTCCACCACCGTAGACGGTACGGTGTTCGCGAAGGGTCTCGAATTTCAAAGAGTCAGCGAAATGTATTGAGTCACGACATGTCAGCTCACCTTTCTTAAGACGCTCGTTGATATCCATATCGTAGTCGTGCTTATCGCCTGGCTTAAACGGCTTCTGGATACAGCGACCAGTAGGGGTATAGTAATGTGCTACTGTAAGACGAATCATAGAACCGTCGGGAAGGTCTATCGGGCGTTGTACCAAACCTTTACCGAAAGTCCTTCTGCCTACGATGACGCCTCTATCCTGATCTTGTATAGCACCAGAAAGAATCTCGGCAGCAGATGCAGAGTATTCGTTCACCAACACAACAATCTTACCGTTCTTCATACGTCCCTTGCCGTTAGCCCTTGACTCATGGCGAGGAACGGCACGCCCTGTTGTGTATACAATAAGGTCGTTGCTGTCAAGGAACTCATTTGCCACCTTTTCTGCTGCAGAGAGGTAACCTCCCCCGTTGTCTTGAAGGTCAAGAATAAGGCTGAAGGCACTTTTTTGCGAGAGTTCTGCATTTCTCGTCTTTAGGGAGTCGATGGCCTCTGCCACCTCCTGATGTGTTGTTGCACTGAAGTTTCTCAGACGGATATATCCTATTCCTGGCTCTACGAGATAAGCGGCATCAAGGCTATTAACAGGAATCTTGTCGCGAGTGATACGAAAAACTAGTGGACTTTTCTCTCCTGGTCGCTTCACTGTAACGTCAACCTTTGTACCCTTCTTTCCTCGGAGACGTTTCATGATGTCTGTGCGAGACATCTTCACTCCGGCAATGGCAGTATCGTTGACGGCAATAATTCGGTCGCCAGCGAGGATTCCAACACGTGAGGATGGGCCGCCATTGATGGTTTGGATTACGAGGAGTGTGTCTTCAACGATATTGAACTGTACACCGATTCCCTCAAAGGTTCCTTCCAAAGGTTCTGTAAGCTCTTTTGTCTCCTTGGGAGTGGCATAGCTGGAGTGAGGGTCGAGCTTCGAGAGCATGCCACGGATGGCATCTTCCACAATTTTTTCGCCACTAACAGAATCGACATAGAGGTTCTCTATTGCCAGTTCTGCTATCTGCAGCTTTCGGAGTGGGGAGTCGGAGCCGAGATTGAGACGTATCTGACCTACGCTCACCATGCTTACTGCCCACAACACTATAAACAGTATCTTTCTCATTCTATATTTCTTAAAGTTCAATTAAAGACGAAAATATTTTTTTGCACACCTATCTTTATTAATTGGAATCAATCAATCCTTTTAATAATTGGAATCAATCAATCCTTTAATAATTGGAATCAATCAATAGAGAAGTATATAAAAAACCGTTCGTCTCACCTATTTTGTTATTCGTATTCCTCCTCTGGAATATCTTCTTCGATAACGAGGTTGTTGATGATGAAGTTCTGGCGCTCCGTGGTATTCTTACCCATGTAATATTCCAGGAGCCGCTGCACCTGGTCTTCCTGACGGAGAGTGACCTGCTCAAGACGAATGTCTGGACCGATGAAACCGGCAAATTCGTCAGGGTTTATCTCTCCAAGACCTTTGAAACGCGTAATCTCCGGGTCGGGACCAAGTTCTGCGATTGCCTTAACCCTTTCCTCGTCGCTATAGCAGTATCGAGTGATATAATCCTTCTGCTTTTCGTTTCTCGTTTTCTGCTTTTCATCTTCCTGTCGAACAATCTCCTTGTTCTTTATCTTCGTGCGCTTGTTTCTCACACGAAAGAGAGGAGTTTGAAGAACGTAGACATGCCCCTTTCTCACCAGCTCTGGGAAAAACTGCAGGAAGAACGTTATTATCAGCAGGCGGATATGCATACCGTCAACATCTGCATCTGTTGCCACAATGACCTTGTTGTATCGCAGAGTGTCAAGACCATCTTCTATGTCAAGAGCAGCCTGAAGGAGGTTGAACTCCTCGTTCTCGTAGACAACCTTCTTTGTAAGACCAAAGGAGTTCAATGGTTTTCCACGCAGAGAGAAGACCGCCTGCGTGTTCACGTTACGAGACTTTGTTATTGAACCAGAGGCAGAGTCGCCCTCGGTGATAAAGATAGAAGAGTCTTCCTTCAGCGGATTCTTAAAGTCAGAATAGTGCACACGGCAGTCGCGAAGCTTTGGGTTATGGAGGTTTGCTTTCTTTGCTCTCTCGCGAGCAAGCTTTGTGATTCCCGCCATGGCTTTTCGCTCTTTCTCTGAGGAGGTTATCTTCTCGAGAATAATGTCTGCAACATCTGTGTTCCGATGCAGGTAGTTGTCAACCTCGGTGTGTATGAAGTCACCAACATATTTGTTTATGCTGACACCCTCTGGCGACATCTGCAGAGAGCCAAGCTTTATCTTCGTCTGCGACTCAAACATCGGTTCTTCAACATTCACTGCGATGGCAGCAACAATGCCGTTACGAATATCGGTGAACTCGAAAGATTTCTGGAAATAGTCTTTTAGAGTCTTGGCGATATGCTCCTTGAAAGCCGACTGGTGGGTTCCGCCCTGCGTGGTGTGCTGACCGTTGACAAAGGAGTGATACTCCTCACCATATTGGTTGGCATGAGTAAACGCAATCTCGATATCCTCTCCCTTGATGTGCACGATAGGGTAGAGAGGAGCAGAAGACATATTGTCTTTCAGAAGGTCCTGCAGACCGTTTCTCGATGCTATCCTCCTGCCGTTGTGCATAATGATGAGTCCAGAGTTTAGGTAGGTGTAGTTCCTCAGCATCTCTGCCACGATATCGTCTTGGAAACGATAGTTCGTGAAGAGTGTATTGTCTGGTTCAAAGAAGATAAACGTTCCGTTCTCCTCTTCTGTTGGGAGCGTCTCGTCTTCCTTTAGAATGCCTCGTTCAAAATACGCCCTGCGCATGATGCCATCACGAAAAGAGCGCACCTCAAAGCGTGTTGAGAGGAAATTGACTGCCTTCACACCAACACCATTCATTCCGACAGATTTCTTGAAAGCCTTAGAGTCGTATTTTCCGCCAGTGTTCAACTGTGAGACCGCCTCGATCATCTTTCCCTGCGGAATGCCACGACCATAGTCGCGAATGGCTATCGCCCCCTGAGTTTCAGAAGGCTTTCCTTCGCCAAGGAGCGTGATGGGCGAGTCTTTCCCGAAGACGTCCACCTCTATGCGCTTTCCTGCGTTCATTCTAAATTCATCGATACTGTTGTCGATGGCTTCCTTAAGAAGCACATAGATACCGTCCTCGGCATGTGTTCCATCGCCTAATCGCCCGATATACATGCCTGGTCGGGTTCGTATGTGTTCTACGTCAGAGAGTTTTCTGATATTGTCGTCGGTATATTCTACCTGCGGCTGGTCTTGTATGTTAAGTTCGTCTGTCATGAAGTTAGGTTATTATGAGGATTGGGAGTTTCTATTCTGAGGGAAGTCAGAGGCTAAAGAGCTTTCTTCCAGCACACTCGACGTTTGTGGTTTTCGTGCTCAAAGGCATCCCACTGACCTTGAACGGCTTTGTTGTCTGCCATTTCCACCTGCGTCTCTGCCCATTTATAGCGGTATTTCTGATAGTAAGGAATGAGGTCGTAGAAAAGGAGCGCATTAGCACCTTTCGTGCGATATTCTGGAAGAATGCCAATGAGGAGGAGGTCGATGCCCTCTGACTTATGGAATTTCAACGCCCGGAGCACATGCCACCAGCCACAAGGGAACAATCGTCCCCGGTGACATTTTCTCAAGGCGTGAGAAAGAGAAGAGATGCTTATTCCAGCTCCAATCACCTTATGCTCTGGAGTGTTCCAATCTTCTATGAACGTCATCAGTTCCATGTCGAGCACCGGTGCGAACATCTTCACCGTCTGGTGAATCTGCCGCTCTGTCATCTCGCTATATCCGTAAAGGTCTTTATATGTTGCGTTGATGATTTCAAAGAGCTTCTGTCCCATCTGCTCTTTTCCGAACACCTCACTTCTTTTTATCTTCCGAATATGGAGGTTGTATCTCTTCATGATCATCTCGCTAACCTTCTTGAACTTCTCGGGAATAGCATCTGGGATTTGCACAAGATATTCATTGTAGCGGTTGTCTACGTCGTAGCCGCCTAACTGTTCGAAAAGCTGTGGGTAATAGTCGTAGTTGTAGATCGTTGGCATGGTGCCAAGGCGGTCGAAGCCAAAGGTGAGCATGCCCTCTGGGTCCATATCGGTGAAGCCAAGTGGTCCAACAACATGTGTCATGCCGTGCTGCTTGCCAAACGCCTCTACGGCATCCATGAGAGCCTTCAGCACTTCAATATCGTTTATGAAGTCTATCCATCCAAAGCGAACGTTCTTCTGATTCCAACGACTGTTGGCACGGTTGTTTATGATGGCAGCCACTCTTCCTGCGAGCGTGTTGTCTTTATAAGCAAGAAAATATTCCGCATCGCAAAATTCAAATGCAGCATTCTTGTCCTTAGAGAGCGTGTTCATCTCGTCTGCAAAAAGTGCTGGAACATCGTATGCTGATTCTGCGTAGAGGTCGTAGTGAAAGTCGATAAATGTCTTTAGGTCTTTTTTCGTGGTGACCTTCCTGATTTCAATTTTTGCCATCTATTCTTATTTTTAATAATGTATTGACCTACAAAGTTAGAAAAAAAATATCATTACGTGAGAGAAGGAACTGTTTTTTTACCTTTTTTTAATCCTTTTCTGTCCTGAGAACAATATGGTTCTTCCCAGACGTGGTGCAGAAAATGTAGGTCTCTCCGCCATCACGAAGACCGAGAACAGTCCTTAGCCGCTTACGCACTTCATCGGCAGAGAGAGGGAAATTCCTGACGGCAATGTTCGCTTGTCTGACGTCTTTGAAGGTTTCTTTCAACTCCTTTTTGTTCAGAGAACAGACAGCTTTTATCTGAAAGACCCTTCCAGGGAAATGGGAGTGTGATTGTCTATCAGAAAGGAAGAGGTTACTGTTCTTCCCGATCGGAACGAGGTTGAAGGCCTTACAGAGTTCTGCAAAGCAACCAGCCTTCATGATGGAGGCATTTGGCACAAAGAGTTTCTCGCCAATCTCTGGCTCTCGAAACATTGGGAGCGTGGCGTCTGACTCCATTGTGGTTTCGAAAACGTCATTGTCGTTCACACAGACAACCTTCCCTAAGGGGTTCTCATAGTCTATCTCGAGAAGAGTCTCCTTGCATTCGTTCTTTACGGAGAGAATATGAATGCGTGAGATTCCTTCGAAATATCTTTTGAACTCATGGTGGTCGAACATTGGTGAGAGCTTCACAATTATCCTGTCTCCATGCGCTTTTAACAACGGCATGAGCTTCACAACATCTGGAGTGCAATCAGCAATGGCGTATGTCTTCTTTCCATTGCTATCGCGACGAGCAGGGTCGAGGTAGATAACGTCAAAGCGCTCCTTGCTCTTCTCTAAAAACTCTTCTGCCGTAGAGTTCACAACCTCTATATGCTCTAAGCCAAGAACCTTGAAATTATGTTCTGCAACCTCACAGAGATATTCCTGCTGCTCCACATATACGGCTCGGGAGAAAACGGTGCTCATATACGAAAGGTCAACACCAAAGCCGCCCGTTAAATCAAGAAGCTTTCGGGAAGCGGAAGAAGAGGGGTGTGCCATCTGCTCTGCCGTTACAATCTCACGCTTATAGTCTGCCGTTTTCTCACTCGAGCATTGCTCCATAGAGATGTGCTTAGGGTAGATAATATCGTGATTTTCTGACCATAGCGGCAGTTTCTCCTTCGCTCGCTGCCAGCCGTCTATCTGCTGAAGGGCATACAGAAGGTCTATGTCGGGGTTCTTCGCATATTTCAAGGCGAGGTCCTTAACGTTTTCTGTTCGGTGGTCTGAAATGAAGCGTAGGGTGGCTTCTGATGGCTTGGTATACATATTTCTTTCGGGTTTCTTTTGCTTGGCAAAATTACACATAAAACACGATATTTCCAAATTATTTACTGAGAATCACGTCCTTTTGCATGGCAACAAACAGAAATTACGCCCTTCAGAGAGAAAAATGTCGCTCTTTTAATGGGGTTATTCAGAATTATTTTGTAACTTTGCCGACATAATCACATGTCACACAAGAGACAATCAAAGAAAATGAGTGAAGAATTTGATATACATAAATCTGGACAGCGCACAACAGAGAAGGATTTCGAGAACGCTCTGCGCCCATTGTCGTTCGGAGATTTCACTGGTCAGCCGAAGGTGGTTGAGAACCTCAGCATCTTCGTGGAAGCCGCAAAATATCGTGGTGAGCCGCTCGACCACACCTTGTTACATGGACCTCCCGGACTGGGAAAGACAACTCTTTCAAACATCATTGCCAACGAGTTGGGCGTGGGGTTTAAGATAACGTCTGGTCCGGTGCTCGACAAGCCAGGCGACCTTGCGGGAATCCTCACCTCCTTAGAGCCTAACGATGTGTTGTTCATCGATGAGATTCATCGTCTGAGTCCGATTGTTGAGGAGTATCTCTACTCTGCCATGGAAGACTACCGCATCGACATCATGATCGATAAAGGTCCGTCGGCTCGCTCCATTCAGATAGACCTGAACCCCTTCACGCTCGTTGGGGCAACAACACGTTCTGGACTCTTAACGGCTCCTCTGCGCGCTCGCTTCGGAATAAACATGCACCTTGAATACTATGACCCGGCTACGCTCATGAAGATCATACGCCGATCAGCAGGTATTCTGCAAGTGCCCATCTCCGACAAGGCCGCCATGGAGATTTCTCGTCGCTCACGCGGAACGCCACGAATTGCAAACGCTTTGCTCCGCCGTGTTCGTGACTTTGCTCAGGTAAGGGGAAATGGTGCTATCGACACGGCTATTGCAGAGATGGCGCTATCTGCTTTGAACATCGACTCTTTCGGACTTGACGAGATAGACAACAAAATTCTTTCTGTCATCATTGATAAGTTTCAGGGCGGACCCGTGGGTATCTCTACCATCGCCACCGCCATCGGAGAAGATGCAGGAACCGTGGAGGAGGTCTACGAGCCTTATCTCATTATGGAGGGTTTCATGAAGCGAACACCTCGTGGGCGTGTGCTCACAGAACTGGCATATCGCCATCTCGGCAGGAATATGTATGCCCTTTCGGGAGATGAGCCATCGCTCTTTCAGTAGTGAAACGTGGGCAGTGCCGTCGTTCCTTTTAATCGTGAATTGTGAACAGTGCCTTCGTTCTTTCATCCACCCCCTGCCCATTACCAGAAACCTCTTTCATTCACCCCTACCCTCTTTATGAAAACAGCAATTTTCACTGGGTCTTTCAATCCCTTCACCATTGGTCATGCTGATATCGTTGAACGAGCATTGGCAATCTTTGATCGGGTGGTGATAGGGGTTGGATACAACATCGACAAAGGAGCATGCACCGACCTCGCTTCGCGTGTGGCAGCTATTGAGAAAGTCTATGAAGACGACGAAAGAGTCGTTGTGGAAGCTTTCTCTGACCTTGCTGCCGACTTTGCCAAAAGGCACAATGCCAATGCGATTGTGAAAGGTGTGCGCACTGTGCAAGACTATGAATACGAGCGCTCTCAGGCAGAGTTCAACAAGCTCCTCGGCAATGGTCTCGAGACTGTTCTGTTCTTCTCAAAACCAGAGCTGTCGGCATTGTCGAGCAGTATGCTTCGCACTCTGGAACACTTTGGACGTGACATCTCAGAATTTCTCCCTAAGAAAAAGTCGTAAGAAATCTCAGAATTTCTCGGTTGTGCCAAGAAATCTCGAAATTTCGCCCTTTAATAAAAAGCAATAGTAAACATGATTACATATTCATCAGAAAACGTTAAAATGCCGAGCATCAAAAAGCGTGAGGTCACAAAATGGATTCGTGCCGTGGCTGCTTCTTATGGCAGGAAGGTCGGGGAGGTGGGTTATCTCTTCTGCGACGACGAAAAAATCCTTGAAGTAAACCGTGAATACCTCCAGCACGACTACTACACCGATATCATCACCTTCGACTACGATGAGGGTGACACCATCAACGGCGACCTCGTGATCTCTCTCGACACGGTGCGCACGAATGCGGAGCAGTTTGGGAAGGCTTACGAAGAGGAGCTTATGCGTGTTATCATTCACGGCATTCTCCATCTCTGCGGAATAAACGACAAGGGTCCAGGAGAGCGCGAGATTATGGAAGCGGCAGAGAACAAAGCTCTTGCGATGTTCCAGCAGTAGCTCGTTCTTCGAAAGTGGAATATGAAACAAAATTAGCGGGTTGATACGCAAGTATCTTCCCGCTATTTTGCATGTAATGATATGGATGAATTTTAGGAAATACGGCAATGCTTCTCAGCATGACCAATGGAATTGTAGGTTTTGTGCTATTTGAAAGAATGCACATGAGTATGGGGGTGTATCTGGAGTGATTTAATAATGATTATTTAAGTAAAAAGGCTTAGAAAAACATTGTCTACTTAATGATGGCAGGCATATCTTGTTGCCTTATCGCTGAACTGTCCTTGCGAACACTATCATTGATAGCTACCGACGGTCCCTCTTTCTTTATCTCCTCAAAGGCTACTTGAGAAGGGTAAGGGGCATCGGAAGGTTCAAGAGCCTTCTCTGCTGCTGTGCCGAGGGTGATGAGGATCGCTACTGCTGCTGCAGCCCTGTAGAACGGTCTCATGCGCATTGAGAACGGTATGATGCGCGCCTTCACTGGCTCTTCTTTATCGATAATTGCCATGATACGGTCTTCAAAGTCCTTACCGAGAACCGTTTCCTTTTCCTCCTTCTGAGCGATGAAGAGCTGGCGGTATGGCAGCAAATGCATAGGAATCTCGTCCTGCGCAAAGAAGGTGCGGAGGATGCTCTCTTCTTCAAGAGTTGTCTGGCATTCCCAGTATCTCTCAAGGAGCTGCTCTATGTATTTGTAGTCTCGCATGGGTTCTCAAATTTTGCTAAGTACTTGAATCTTGTTATGTATCTAAAGTAATGACGACTGTGTTCGGGGAAAGTTACAGAAGAAGAAGAAAAAAATACAGAAAAGGGGGAACTTTTAACGTTTTCGGATTTTTTCTATTCCTTCCCTACTTCATCATGTTTTTTTATGGGGTCAATAGCGACAAGGTTTTTCTGTTTAAAAAGCAACAAGATTTCAAAATCAGCAGAGGTGTCTATTGAAACGTTTTCTTTCGTTTAGATGTTCATGTGTTTCTTCACGAACTGTCTGGCACGATAGATATTTATCTTCACCTGGTCTTCACTGATAGACATTATTTCAGCTATCTCTTTGTAGTTCTTTTCTTCAAAATCACGGAGGAACATGCACGTGCGTTGCTTTTCAGGCAAGAGCTCCATGATACGGTGAATGCGCTTCACACTCTCCTTTGCATAGATACGGTCGTAGGGGTTCTCGCTTTTCAGGTTTCTGAAAGTGTTTTCTTCAAAAGCGACATTATTGCTACTGTGCTTCTTGAGAAGGTCGAGGGCATGGTTGCGTGCAAGGATAATAGCATAAGCCTCAAGAGAATGAATCTCAGAGAGTCTTTCTCGTTGATTCCAGAGCTTTATGAGCGTTTCCTGCACAATGTCTTCTGCTTCCTCCCGACACATTGTGATCTGAAGGGCAGTTCGAAAGATACAGTCTTTCAAAGGCAATATGTCGGTTTTGAAGTCCATTGAGAATGATTCTTTATATTATAACAGGAAAAAATGCAGGCATCTGCTACAGTTTCCCTATGGCAGATGCCAGATGATTTGCACTCCGTTTTTTGGGGCACAAGCGATAAATTCTGTCGATTGCGCCATCTCTTTTTTCGTTTACGTTGTTTTCTCAGAGCAGTTTTATGACAGTGCCAGAGTTTCCATCAATGGCAGTTGCGAGCGTGATGACAACCTTCTCAACACCCTTCTCAACAGCCGCTAACGCATTCTCTATCTTTGGGATCATTCCTCCGGAGATAATGCCTTTCTGCTTGTATTCCTCAAAAAGTGCTGGTGTGATAAGCGGAATAACTGAGTTGTCGTCATCAGGATTTTCAAGAACTCCCTTCTTTTCGAATGAGAAGATGAGAGAAACGTTGTTTGCCTCTGCAAGAGCCTTTGCCGTTTCAGACGCCATGGTGTCGGCATTTGTGTTCAGAATGTTTCCGTTGCCATCGTGAGTGAGAGGAGCAATGACAGGCACCACGCCCTGCTTCAGGAGCAGCTCGAGTGCTTTTCCGTCGACACGGTCTACGTCTCCCACAAAGCCGAAGTCAACCATCTTCTCTTCCCCGTCTACAACCATTTTCTTCAGCGGACGAATGTGTGAGCGGATGATGTTCATATCAGCACCCGTGAGTCCAACGGCATTCACTCCCTTTGCCTGAAGCATTGCCACGAGATGCTTGTTCACCAAGCCACCGTAGACCATCGTGACCACGTTCAACATCTCTGCGTCAGTGATTCTCCTTCCGCCAACCATCTGACTCTCAATGCCCAACTGTGATGCAACCTTTGTCGCACGCCTTCCGCCTCCATGAACAAGAACCTTCGGACCTTCTATTGCAGAGAAGTCGTCAAGGAGTTGCTTTAGCTGCTCCTCGTCTTCTACAATCGCTCCGCCAACCTTTACAACTGTTATCTTCATTTCAAAAACGGTTTTTCTGATTTTACACAATATCGAGATTGTTCACCTATATTAAATGTTCAATATTCGGCAAACCTCGTCAACACTCTCTTCAATTTTTTCTGCAGTGTTCAGAAGGTCTACGTTGAGAATATGCTTCGCACGAGAATAATACGGTTCACGCTTCTCAAGACTCTCAGAGATGTATGCCAGAAGCTCTTCGTCGGTCTTTCCTGCTATGAGCGGTCTGACAACCTTTCCCATCTTCAGATGCTTAGCAAGAACCTCTGGAGCTGCCTGAAGGTAGATGGTTTCTCCTTGCGCATTTAGATAGTCCATATTGTCGAAGAAACACGGTGTTCCCCCTCCGCAAGAAACGATCACGTTTTCAAACTCTGCAACTTCGTGAAGCATGTTATACTCCATCTCTCTAAATCCCTCCTCACCATCGTCAGCAAAGATCTGTGCGATGGTTTTGTGCATTCTGGACTCGATATACCAGTCAAGGTCATAGAACATCAGTCCAAGCCTTTTCGACAGAGCCTTGCCGATAGTGGTTTTCCCTGCTCCCATGTATCCTATGAGAATGATACGTTTCATAGTTTAATGAACAAAAAATGTTTCTTTTTTTACTTCTTTACAGTACGCTTTGTGGAGACCGGATTGTTCACAATCTCCATGCACTCTTCGTAGGTGAGCTCCTGAACCTTCTCGTGAACAGCCTTTGGAAGGCGGTAGTTCTTTCCCTCGAAGGCGATATAAGGACCGTAGCGACCGTTAAGCAACTGCATGTTTGGGTTTTCATCGAAGGTCTTGATATGTCGCTGAACCTCCTGCCTCCTCTTCTCCTCAATAAGGTGAATGGCTGCTTCAAGGTCGATGACGAGAGGGTCTAAATCTTTCGGGATAGAGACATACTTGTTGTCGTGGAGGATGTAAGGACCGAAGCGACCAGCACCAATGGTCACAAGATTGCCTTCGAACAGTCCGAGGTTGCGAGGGAGGGAGAATAACGAGAGGGCTTCGTCAAGAGTGATGGTCTCCATAGATTTGTCGGCAGGCATCTGAGCGAAGCGAGGCTTCTCAGTGTCTTCTGCAGAGCCTATCTGCACCACAGGACCGTATCTGCCAATCTTCACATAAACAGGCTTTCCTGTCTTTGGATCTTTTCCGATCTCTCTTTCTCCAGCCTTATGCTCAGAGCGTGCATTGATGGTTTTCTCTACTGTCGGCTCAAAGTCCTTGTAGAAGCCCCTCAGCATCTTTATCCAGCTCTCCTTGCCATCTGCAATCTCATCGAATTTCTCTTCTACCTTTGCAGTGAAGTTATAGTCCATGATGCCAGGGAAATACTGAATGAGGAAGTCGTTTACAACAATTCCGATGTCGGTTGGAAGAAGCTTTCCCTTGTCGGAGCCTGCCATCTCTTTCTTGATGCGAGAGGAGATAACATTTCCGCGAAGAGTGTCTATGACATACTGGCGCTCCTCGCCCTTCTTATCGCCTTTCTGAACATACTCACGCTGCTGGATTGTGGAGATGGTTGGAGCGTAGGTTGATGGGCGACCAATTCCCAATTCCTCAAGCTTATGCACAAGCGATGCCTCGGTATATCTCACTGGCGACTGAGAGAAACGCTCGGTAGAGGTAATCTCTCTACGGTTAAGCACCTGACCAACAGAGAGCTGCGGCAACTGACTGGTGTAGTTCTCCTGATCCTGCTCGTCGTCACGACTTTCTGTGTATACCTTCAAGAAGCCGTCGAACGTAACAACCTCTCCCTGAGCAATGAAAATCTCGGTGGTTCCCTCAACAGAGATATTTATCTGTGTCTTCTCAATCTCTGCATCTGCCATCTGGGAGGCAACCGTACGCTTCCAGATAAGGTCATAGAGGCGTTTCTCTTGAACTGTGCCGTCAATCTTTGTCTGATTCATATAGGTTGGGCGGATAGCCTCATGAGCCTCCTGGGCACCCTTCGACTTGGTGAGGAAATTTCTCGGATGGCTGTATTCGGCACTGTATTCGCGGAGAATCTCTTCTTTTGTTGCTCCTATGCAGAGTTTAGAGAGATTCACAGAGTCAGTACGCATATAGGTAATCAAACCATTCTCATAGAGATGTTGTGCAACCATCATGGTCTGCGAAACGGTGAATCCTAACTTCCTTGCTGCCTCCTGCTGGAGGGTGGAGGTGGTGAACGGAGGTGCTGGTGTACGGTGAAGCGGTTTCTGCTGGATTTCAGAGACTTTGAATTCTGCTTCCTTGCAGGCATTTAAGAAATCTTCTGCATCCTTGTGCTTCGTGAAGCGCTTGTCGAGCTCTGCCTTTATCTCTATCGGATGCCCGTTCTCGACAACAGTGAAGATGGCGTTGATGCGGTAGTAAGGCTCTGAATTGAACGATTGAATCTCTCGCTCTCGCTCTACAATAAGGCGAACGGCAACCGACTGCACACGACCGGCAGAGAGGGCTGGCTTTACCTTTCTCCACAACACGGGAGAGAGCTTAAAGCCTACAAGGCGGTCGAGAACACGACGTGCCTGCTGAGCATCCACAAGGTTCATGTCTAAATGGCGAGGGTTCTGAATGGCTTCAAGGATTGCTGGCTTCGTGATCTCATGGAAAACGATTCGCGAAGTCTTCTTTTCGTCGAGACCGAGAACCTCACAAAGGTGCCAAGAGATTGCCTCTCCCTCGCGGTCTTCATCGGATGCCAGCCAGATCTTGTCTGCCTTCTTTGCCTGACTCTTCAGTTCGCTTACGAGCTTCTGCTTCTCCTCTGGAATCTCGTATTCTGGTTCCAGGGTGTCGAGGTCGATACTGATCTCCTTTTTCTTCAAGTCCCTAATGTGACCATACGAAGACATCACCTTATACTCTTTCCCAAGGAATTTCTCTATGGTCTTCGCCTTGGCAGGGCTCTCCACGATAACTAAG
Organism: uncultured bacterium; assembly: GCA_945829115.1. Classification (GTDB taxonomy): domain Bacteria; phylum Bacteroidota; class Bacteroidia; order Bacteroidales; family Bacteroidaceae; genus Prevotella. The sequence continues at coordinate 34,972 of CALZTP010000014.1, forward strand.
TTTTCTTGCATATTCTATTCTGTATTTTCTTGTTTCAAAATGATGGTGAACGGAGGGAATTTGCATGCCTTCTCCATTTCATAAACCTTTTCGGGCGGCAAAAGTACTCAAAAGTTTTTTCTCCACATTATTATAAAGGTAATTGTTATGTTTTTTTAAGATTTGAAACACCTCTCTTGCAAAGGTTACGATAAAAAAATATGCACAAAACCGTTTCAAGCATCATTTAACCATCCAGACATCGAGTGTAATGGTGCCTGGAGTGCCAAAAGAGGGAGAACAGACAAAGATGGCGTTGTTCAGCCAGGCATATTTGCTATCGGAAGGAGCCTCAAACTTTGGTGCTGCCTTGAAATAGAAGGTGTCGTTGCCTGTGGAGTCTTTTCCAGAATATACTATCCCTTGGTTTCGCACATGGATATAGACTCCGTCATGGGTTTTTATTGAATAAACGGCTTCAAGTGTGGTGCGATGCCCATCGGTGCTTATGAGTTGGTAGTCAGCACCTCCATTGATGATACTGCCACGAAGGAGCGGTCCTTCAAAGGTTCCGCCCGTGATGGGAATCACATGGCGTTTCCCCGCCTGCGTCTCTCCTACGGTATATGCTTCTCCGAGGGTTACGTTCAGCTGCATCACGAACTCCAATTCTGGTGTGTCTGCTTTTGGGGAAACGCTCTGTGCCTTAATCGACAGTGAAGAAAAGGCAAGGAAAACGGTCAACAAGAATAATCTTACCATATCTCGAGAGAGTTGTTTTTTTACAATAGTTCATGAATATGCCCGAAGTGAAGATTCAGATGATTGATATATCCACGTATCATTCCATCAAGCGTAACGCGACAGCCTTCGTAGTCAACCCAATAGTTTTCAAGTTTTGTTTCATCTACAGAGCGAATGACATGACAGATGTGACGGTTATAAAGGTTTAAGAGCATCACTAACGTCTGCCAGTCTTCATGTTGATAGTCTTGAAGGGAGATCCAAAGGTCGTTGTCTTGAGTGTAATCGGGAAAAACGAGCATCCCCATCTCTGTGTTTGGCATGGAGTGCCCACAACGAGGGGCATACTGTAGGCGCACCATACGTTGGTGGTTGTTTGAGGCAGAGTCAACAAGGTGCCCCACAAGCATCTTCACCGTACGATTCTGACCGTTTCTCTTCTCGTTCACCTGCTCTTCTGACAAGGAGAGCAAAAAAGGTATCTCGCGGTTCATGACCTCGTTGATACCGTCAATCACTTCTTGGTATCTCATATTCTGTCTCTGTTGACTATTTCTTGGTATCTACAAGAAAATAATTGCAACTGATATTTTTTGTAAACAATAAAAACCACTATCTTCTATAAAGATTATATTTCTCACACATTTCTGCTCTTTCCTCCTCACTGAGACTTCGCAGGTATCTCTTCCAGCCTGGACAAAAGCGAGTGTGCCAGTGCCAAAAGCGGGCAATCAGCGATTTGGGATTCTCTTCATATTTGTGCCTCATCTTGCACTGAGCACATGGATGTTCCATTTCCATAAGTAGTTGTGATTATGATTAGAAAGACAGTCTCAAGACCCTAATAGGCTTGCTGGAGCCTTGGTAAAGGTGATCGTCGAAAGCAGTCTCACCAGTAGGGAGGAAACCACATTTCTCCATCACGCGCCCAGAGGCGGAATTGTCGGTGAAATGCCCACTGATAAGTGATGGGATTTCTGTTGTCTCACGGATATGGTTTATCATCATGGCAAGAGCTTCCGTGCATATCCCCTTTCCCCAAAACGGCTTGCCTACCCAATAGCCTACGGTGGGTTCTCCATCGCGAGAAGGGAGGGAGCAGTCGCAAGAAGGTCCATAGCCCATGGCTCCTATCACCTCTCCAGTTTCATTCCATACAATCGCCCAGGTGGTGGGGTTGTTGAACACTGTTCGTATGATCTCTAAGCTCTCCGCCTCTGACTGATGTGGTGCCCAACCAGCACGCAGGCCCACCTCCGAGTCACTGGCATATCGATACAGAGCCTCAGCATCTTTTTCTTGCCAGTGGCGGAGGGTTATTCGTTCTGACTTCATAGTGTTCTTTTTCACTTAGACAATCACTGCCGTTCCACTTGCCGTAACCATAAGCATGGAGCCGTTTGCGCCAAGAGCCTCATAGTCAAGGTCTACACCAATAACAGCATTAGCACCCATCAACTGGGCACGCTCTTGCATCTCTTTGAGTGCAATATCTTTTGCTTCACGCAATACGCTCTCATAGGAACTACTTCTTCCGCCTACAATATCGCGGATTCCAGCAAAGAAGTCCTTCACAAAATTTGCACCGATGATGGTTTCTCCTGTCACCAAACCTTTGTATTCCTTTATAGGATGTCCCTCAATAGTGGGAGTTGTTGTTACAATCATAATACTTTCTTTAATTTGTTTGTTTGAATATTTAAGTTAGGTGGAATAATTGTCCACACAATCTAAAT
>CALZTP010000015.1 GCA_945829115.1 uncultured bacterium
AATATAGGCACTTTTTGGTCTCGTCTGAAAAGACGATTTTGAACACCCTACCCTCAAGGGGGATGGACATGCATTGAATTTTGGACGGATTATTATTATCCTCCCCCTTGATTATTCGAATATTTATATATGTTACATATTTTCAGGTATTAATAATTTTGGTAAAAAAAAAGATTATGAAAAGGATTAACATTCTTGGAGCAGTGATGGCAGCAGCCCTCATGCTTCCAACCACCATGGTGGCACAAGAGAAAGTAGAAGCAACAGTAGGTGCAGATCTCGTAAGCAGCTATATCTGGAGAGGTCAAGATCTTGGCGGCATGAGCATACAGCCTTCTCTCGGAGTAAGCTACAAAGGTTTGTCGCTATCTGCCTGGGGCTCTGTAGGCATTGAGCGCACCGACACCAAGGAGTTTGACCTCACACTCAGCTACAACGTTGGCAACTTGACAATCGGTGTTACCGACTATTGGTTCGCTTATAGCGATAAGGAGAACAAATACCTCCACTATGGTGCTCACTCAACAGCACACGTCTGGGAAGCCAACCTCGGTTACGACTTCGGTGTGGTAAATGTTAACTGGTATACAAACATCGGAGGTGCTGATGGAGTAAAAGAGAACGGCAAGAGAGCATATTCTTCCTATATCCTTCTCAACGCACCTTTCCAACTCGGAGGTCTTGACTGGGAAGCAGAGGTAGGAGCAACCCCATGGGCAACTTCTTCCTATGCTAAGGCAAGTGGCTTCGCTGTCTGCGATATCTCTCTGAAAGCCACTAAGGAAGTGAAGATAACAGAGACTTTCTCTCTTCCCGTCTTCGCAAAGATTGGGGTGAACCCAGCCAATGAGGCAGCCGACTTCACCTTCGGTATCAGCCTCTAACACCCTTTTTAAGAGGAAAGGGCGGAGATGGATTTTCTCCCACCTTTATTACATATTCTTCCTAACCAGAGAAGAAGAAATTAATTAAAGAATTTTTCAAATAATCACAAACACAATTCCGATGTATGAAAAAGATTGAAGCAATAATCAGGAAAACAAAGTTTGAGGAGGTAAAGGAAGCCTTGCTCAACAGTGATATCGACTGGTTTGAATACCATCCAGTAAACGGAATCGGTCAAAGTCGTCAGGAGCGCGTATATCGTGGCGTACAGTACAGTACCGACAATATTGAGCGCATGAAAATCACCATTGTATGTCGTGAGATGTTTGTCGACTCTACGATAAAGGTTATCCTTAAGGTAGCCCACACTGGAGAGGTTGGCGACGGACGTATCTTCCTTTCTGATATGATTGACGTATGGTCAATACGTACTGGAGAGAGCGGTGATACAGTTCTTAGAGACAAGAAGTAAAGACATGCTTTTCATTCCTTTAATCCTGCAGAAAGGGGCGTAGAAAAAAACTGTTTCTCTTTTTTAGGCAAAGAAAGAAAAGATGTCTCTTTTTCAGGCGAGGAAAAGTAAAAAAAGGTTTCAAATTCAAAAACTGACGATTATGTATATTCTCGATATTGCGACTCCAATTGTTGAGGAGTCAAAGGATTATGTAAACGGTTTGGATACCCTTTGGGTATTGTTAGGTGCTATGTTGGTGTTCTGGATGCAGCCAGGGTTTGCCCTCGTAGAGGCTGGTCTTACACAGAAGAAGAATGCTGCAAACATCCTTATGAAGAACTTCGTTGACTTCATGTGCGGCACAGTTCTCTACTGGGTGATGGGATTCTCCATCATGTACGGTGCAGGAAGCTCACTCTTTGGTTGGGAAGGCTTCGGATTTATTGGTTCCGACAGCAATGTTCCTGCCGAGTGTACCTTCATCTTCCAGACAGTGTTCTGTGCAACAACAGCAACCATCGTCTCTGGAGCAATGGCAGAGCGCACAAAGTTCTCAATGTATGTTCTCATCAGCATTCTCATCTCAGCATTCGTATATCCTATTGAAGGCCATTGGTCATGGGGTGGCGGATGGCTCTCAGAACTTGGCTTCCACGACTTTGCCGGAAGTACCGTTGTTCACCTCTGTGGTGGCGCTCTTGCTCTTGCAGGAGCAATTGTTCTCGGTCCACGTATTGGCAAGTACGATAAGAACGGCAAGAGTCGTGCTATTCCAGGTCATAACCTCACACTCTGCGCACTTGGCGTGTTCTGCCTCTGGTTAGGCTGGTTTGGTTTTAACCCTTGTAGCACGGTAGCAGCAACCGGTTATTCAAATGCAGTCAGCATGAGCCACGTATTCGTGACAACAAACATGGCAGCAGCAACAGGTGGTATCGCTGCTCTCATATACACTTGGATTTTCGATAAGAAGCCATCTCTTTCAATGGTGTGCAACGGCATACTTGCTGGTCTCGTAGGCATAACAGCCGGTTGCGACTGTGTCAGCATAGGTTCTGCAGCAATCATCGGCTTCGTGGTTTCAGCAGTGATGTGTTTCTCTGTAAGCTTCCTCGATAAGGTTTGCAAGATTGACGACCCTGTAGGTGCTATTTCTGTTCACGGTGTTGGTGGCTTGCTCGGTACAGTCCTCACTGGCGTTTTCTGCGACTCTACAATTAGCGGTGTTGAAACATCTATTGGTGTTCAGCTTTTAGGCGCTGTTGTTGTTGCTCTCTTCGCCTTCTTCGCAGGCATAGTTCTCTTCAACATCATCAAGCGCACCCACGGACTCCGTTGCGACCGCCGCATTGAAGAGGAAGGTCTCGATGTTTACGAACATGGAGAGTCAGCATATAACTAATATGTAACCAGGAACTGTTTGTTATCTCATAACAAATTCCGAAAAGAAAAAGAAATACAATCCACAATAAACAAAAGTAATATTATTATGTCAGATCTTAGATTCAGAGTAGTCGAGACAGCCTTCAAGAAAAAGGCATCGGCAGTAGAGTCGCCATCAGAGCGACCAAGTGAATACTTCGGAAAGTACGTCTTCAACCGCGAGAAGATGTTCAAATACCTTCCAAGTAAAGTCTACAAGAAACTTATTGACGCAATAGATAACGGTGCTGCCCTTGACCGTTCCATCGCCGACGAGGTTGCTGCAGGCATGAAGAAATGGGCAACAGAACTTGGTGTCACCCACTACACACACTGGTTCCAGCCTCTTACAGAAGGCACCGCAGAGAAACACGATGCCTTCGTGGAGCATGACGGAAAGGGTGGCATGATGGAAGAGTTCAGCGGCAAGCTGCTCGTTCAGCAGGAACCAGACGCTTCGAGCTTCCCAAATGGTGGCATCCGTAACACCTTCGAGGCACGTGGCTATTCTGCTTGGGACCCTTCATCACCAGTGTTCGTTGTTGACGATACACTTTGCATCCCTACCGTCTTCATCGCATACACAGGTGAATCTCTCGACTATAAAGCACCATTGCTCAAGGCCCTCCGTGCCGTTGACAAGGCAGCAACAGACGTTTGCCACTACTTCAACCCTGAGGTAAAGAAGGTTATGGCTTACCTCGGTTGGGAGCAAGAGTACTTCCTCGTTGACGAAGGCCTCTACGCAGCTCGTCCAGACCTCCTCCTCACTGGAAGAACACTTATGGGACATGAGGCAAGCAAGAACCAGCAGCTTGAAGATCATTATTTCGCTGCAATACCTATGCGTGTCGCAGCATTCATGAAAGACCTTGAAATAAGAGCTCTTGAACTGGGTATTCCTGTAAAGACACGCCACAACGAGGTGGCTCCAAACCAGTTTGAGCTCGCTCCTATCTTCGAGGAGTGTAACCTCGCCGTTGACCATAACATGCTGATTATGTCGCTCATGCGTCGTGTTGCACGCGATCATGGTTTCCGCGTCCTTCTCCACGAGAAGCCTTTCAAGGGCATCAACGGTTCCGGAAAGCATAACAACTGGTCGCTTGGTACAGATACCGGCATCCTTCTCCATGCTCCTGGTAAGACACCTGCCGACAACCTTCGTTTCATAACCTTTGTTGTGAACACACTCATGGCTGTTTACCGTCACAACGGACTCCTCAAGGCATCAATCATGAGTGCCACAAACGCTCACCGTCTTGGTGCTAACGAAGCACCTCCAGCAATCATCTCCAGCTTCCTCGGTTCTCAGCTCACAAGCGTTCTGAACCATCTTGAGGTTAGTGAAGACGAAGAATTAGACGGTCTCAGCGGAAAACAGGGCTTGAAGCTTGACATCCCACAGATTCCTGAGCTTCTCATTGACAATACCGACCGTAACCGTACCTCTCCATTTGCTTTCACCGGAAACCGTTTCGAGTTCCGTGCCGTAGGTAGTGAGGCAAACTGTGCAAGTGCTATGATCGCCCTGAACACAGCCCTCGCCGAGCAGTTGACAATCTTCAAGTCAGAAGTAGATGCACTCATCGCTTCTGGTGTAGAGAAAGAGAAGGCAATCATTCGCATTGTACGCAAGTATGTTAAGGAGTGCAAGCCAATTCGATTCGATGGCAACGGCTATAGCGATGAATGGAAGGAAGAAGCTGCTAAGCGCGGTCTTGACTGCGAAACCAGCTGCCCTCTCATCTTCGACAACTACCTTAAGGCAGAGAGCGTGAAGATGTTTGAGTCTGTTGGCGTTATGAACCAAAAGGAACTTGAGGCACGCAACGAGGTTAAGTGGGAAACTTACACAAAGAAGATCCAGATTGAGGCTCGCGTTCTTGGCGACCTTGCACTCAACCACATCATACCTGTTGCTACTGAATATCAGAGTAAACTTATTGACAACGTATATAAACTTCGCGAACTCTTCCCAGCAGAAAAGGCTGAATATCTCTCCAGCGAGAATATGAAGCTTATTGAAGAGGTTGGTGAGCATACAATCTATATCACTGAGCATGTGAAAACAATGGTCGAGGCACGCAAGGTGGCTAACAAGATTGAGACAGAGCGTGAGAAGGCCATCGCTTACCACGATACCATCGCTCCTATGCTTGAGGAAATTCGTTATCACATCGACAAGCTCGAACTGATTGTCGACAACAAGATGTGGACGCTTCCGAAGTATCGCGAACTACTATTCATAAGATAGCTTTTGTTTATCAGATAGGTATTTTACTGGAAAAAACGAGATTGCCGTTTTATCCCTCGATAGGAATGTGCTGCTCCTATCGGGGGAGTTTTCGTTTTAAAAGCAATACAGGTGTAAATACTTACATTTATACACAATATTTGCTGTATTACTTACAATTTGTAAGTATGTTATATTTTAAAAATTATTAATCGTCATTTTGCTTCGATATTATATAGAATAGTAGTAATTTTGCAACGAATTTAGATAATACACAAGCACAAAGAAAGCATTTGCGGATATTTTAATATCACAAAGAAAGTATTTCTGTAGTTTCGTTCAACACAACGTAAACAAAAGCAAAAAAATTATAGAGTTATGAGTACAGAAAAGCAACAAGGACTTTACAATGCCGCGTACGAGCACGACGCATGTGGTGTCGGAATGGTTGTAAACATCCATGGCAACAAAAGCCATGAGTTAGTGGATAACGCATTAAGAGTATTGGAGAATATGGAACACCGAGGAGCTGAAACCAGAGACAAAACCGGTGATGGTGCTGGTATTCTCCTCCAGATTCCTCATGAGTTTATTCTTCTTCAGGGTATCCCTGTACCTGAGAAAGGTCATTACGGCACAGGTATTGTCTTCCTCCCAAAAGATGCAGAGCGTCAGAGCGAGATTCTTCGTGTTATGCTCGAAGAGATAGAGCGTGTTGGTCTCCAGTTAATGCACCTGAGAACAGTTCCTGTGAACACAGACGTTCCTGGTGTTGCCGCCCGAGAGGTGATGCCAGACATCAAGCAGGTGTTCATAACTGGCGTTGCCGATGAAGACGTGCTTGTCTTCGACCGTATTCTATATAAAATCCGCAAGAAGATTGAGAACAGAATAAAGGATGAGGATTTCTATATCTGTTCTCTCTCATCAAAGAATATCATCTATAAGGGAATGCTCACCAGCGGACAGCTGCGCCGTTTCTTCCCTGATTTGAGCAATAACTATTTCACATCAGGATTGGCACTCGTGCATAGCCGTTTCTCAACAAACACATTCCCGAAATGGAAGCTTGCACAGCCCTTCCGCCTACTCTGCCACAACGGTGAGATCAACACAGTGAGGGGAAACCGTGGATGGATGAAAGCCCGCGAGAGTGTCCTCAGCAGTGACGCTCTGGGAGACATAAAAGACATTCGTCCAATCATTGAGGAGAATATGAGCGACTCTGCCAGCCTTGACAATGTCTTTGAGTTCCTTGTGATGTCAGGACTGTCACTCCCTCAAGCAATGGCAATTCTTGTTCCAGAGTCTTTCAACGATAAAAACCCTATTTCAGAAGACCTAAAGGCGTTCTATGAGTATTACTCCATTCTCATGGAACCTTGGGACGGTCCGGCAGCACTTATGTTCAGCGACGGACGCTTTGCTGGTGGAATGCTCGACCGCAACGGTCTTCGCCCTTCACGTTATACTATAACGAAGCAAGGTATGATGGTGGTTGCCAGTGAGGTAGGTGTTATGGACTTTGAGCCAAACGACGTTGTTAACAAAGGTCGTCTGGAACCTGGAAAGATTCTTCTTATTGACACTAAGGAAGGAAAAATCTATTACGATGGCGAAATAAAAGAGAAGCTCGCAAAGGAACACCCTTATCGTGAATGGCTATCAACAAACCGCATCCAGCTTGAGAAACTGAAGAGTGGACGAAAGGTGGAGAATAGCGTCACGAACTACGAGACAAAGCTTCGCGCTTTCGGCTTTGGTCAGGAGGATATCGACAAAACCATCGTACCAATGTGTACCATGGGTCAAGAGCCTGTGGCTGCCATGGGAAACGACACTCCTCTCGCAATCATCAGCGACCGACCACAGATTCTCTTCAACTATTTCCGCCAGCAGTTCGCACAGGTAACAAACCCTGCCATCGACCCTATTCGTGAGGAACTCGTGATGTCGCTCACTGAATATATCGGTCGTGTGGGAAGCGGAATACTCACTCCCGACGAGTCAAACTGCAAGATGGTGCGCCTCCCTCAGCCTGTGCTCACCAACACTCAACTTGACATTCTCTGCAACATACGTTATAAAGGTTTCAAGACCACAAAGCTCTCTATTCTCTTTGACATTGAAAAAGGAGAAAGTGGTTTAAGAAGTGCACTCGATTCTCTTTGCAAGGAGGCAGAGAACAGTGTTGATGAGGGTGTTAACTACATCATTCTCTCTGACCGTGACATAGACATCAAGCATGCTGCCATTCCTTCTCTCCTCGCCGTGAGTGCTGTTCACCACTATCTTATCAGCGTTGGAAAGCGTGTGCAGACGGCTTTGATTGTTGAGAGCGGTGAGATTCGTGAGGTGATGCATGCTGCACTCCTTCTCGGTTACGGTGCGAGTGCCATTTGTCCGTACATGACCTTTGCGGTCATTGACGACCTTGTTAAGAACCACAAAATTCAAGAGGAATACGGAACTGCTGAAAAGAACTACATAAAGGCTGTTGATAAAGGCTTGAAGAAAATCATGTCTAAGATGGGTATCTCTACAATACGTTCTTATCGTGGTGCAAAGATCTTTGAGTCTATCGGTCTTTCTGAAGGTCTTCTGAAGAAATACTTCGGAACAGAGACAAGCACAATAGGTGGTATCGGACTTAGAGATATCGCAAAGGAATATACCGCTCTGAACAAGGAGGCATTCAAAGACCATGGTGCAGAGAGCATTCTTCCAAACAACGGTCTGTTCTCTTACAGAAAAGATGGTATCGACCATGCTTGGAATCCAGAGACCATTGCAAACCTTCAGATTGCCACTCGTCTCGGTTCCTACAAGAAGTTCAAGGAATGGGCAGCTATTGTAGACAAGAAAGAGAAGCCTATCTTCATCCGTGACTTTATGTCATTTAAGAAGGCTGCTGTCCCTACCCCACTTGAAGAGGTGGAACCTGTTGAGAGCATCGTGAAGCATTTCGTCACGGGTGCGATGTCGTTCGGAGCGTTGAGCATAGAGGCTCACGAGGCTCTTGCACTCGCTATGAACAAGCTTGGCACGAGAAGCAACACTGGTGAGGGTGGTGAGGACAATGCTCGTTACCATACAGAAGTAGACGGCGTGAGCCTTAGCAGTAAGACGAAGCAGATTGCTTCTGGACGTTTCGGCGTTACAGCAGAATATCTTGTCAATGCCGAAGAGATTCAGATAAAGGTTGCACAGGGTGCAAAGCCGGGTGAAGGTGGCCAGCTGCCAGGTTTCAAGGTAAACAAAATCATTGCGAAGACACGTAACGCTATTCCTGGAATAACATTGATCTCTCCTCCACCACATCACGATATCTACTCAATCGAAGACCTTGCACAACTCATCTTCGACCTAAAGAACATCAACCCAACTGCTGCGGTCAGCGTGAAACTCGTGGCTGAAAGCGGAGTGGGAACAATTGCTGCTGGTGTGGCAAAGGCGAAGGCAGACCTCATCGTGATCTCTGGTGCAGAAGGTGGAACGGGAGCAAGTCCGGCAAGCAGTATGCGCTTTGCCGGAATATCTCCAGAGATAGGACTTGCAGAAACGCAGCAAACGCTCGTAAAGAATGGCTTGCGCAATCAAGTGCGCCTGCAGACAGACGGTCAGCTGAAAACCGCTCGCGATGTCATTATAATGGCTATGCTCGGTGCCGATGAGTTCAGCTTCGGTACACTACCGCTCATTGTCCTCGGATGTGTCATGATGCGTAAGTGCAACACAAACACATGTCCGGTTGGTGTTGCTACACAAGACGAGAGACTGAGAGCAAAGTTCCGTGGACGTGCTGAGTATGTAGTGAACTACTTCACCTTCCTGGCAGAACAAACTCGAGAGTATCTCTCTGAATTAGGTGTTAAGAACCTAAAGGATATCATCGGACGCACAGACCTCATTGAGGTGACACCTCTCGACGAAAGCACGAAGCAAGGCACCATTGACTTCTCACGACTCCTTCATGCAGAAAGGACCGACAAGCCAATCTACTGGGACCGTGGCGCTTACACTAAGGTCACTGGAGTAAAAGATGAAGAAATTATACATGCTTGCCAGAAGGCCATTGAGCACGGAGAGGAAGTGAACCTCGACTACGCCATTAAGAATACCGACCGAGCAGCAACAACCATGCTCTCTGGTGTTATTGCAAAGAAATATGGTGAGGCAGGACTTCCTGATTCTACTATAAACATCAAGTTCAAAGGGTCAGCAGGACAGAGCTTCGGAGCATTTGCTGTAAAGGGTGTGAACATACGACTCGAAGGTGAGACAAACGACTACTTCGGAAAGGGTCTCTCTGGCGGAAGAATAAGCATTCTACCTCCTTCTCGCCTCAATTCCGACTATGTGGCTGAGGAGAATATCATTGCTGGAAACACTGGTCTCTATGGTGCTACAAGTGGTGAGCTGTATGTCAACGGACGTGTTGGTGAACGCTTCGGAGTAAGAAACTCTGGTGCAATAGCAGTTGTAGAAGGTGCTGGCGACCATTGCTGCGAGTATATGACCGGTGGCCGTGTCGTAGTACTTGGAAAGACAGGACGCAACTTCGCTGCTGGTATGAGTGGTGGTCTTGCTTATGTCTGGGACAAGAACCATGACTTCGATTACTTCTGTAATATGGATCAGGTGGAGATAAACCTCGTAGAAGAGGCTTCTGCACGCAAGGAGCTACATGAACTCATTCGTCAGCACTACCTCTATACAGGCTCCGCTCTCGCACGTCGCATGCTTGACGATTGGAATCGTTATGTAGAAGACTTCATTCAGGTAACACCAATTGAATACAAGCGTGTGCTCGAAGAAGAGAAGATGCGCCTGTTACAGGAGAAGATTGCAAACATGCAATTGATAAACAATTAATAACAAGTAGGGGTGCAGAATTATTTCTATAATCCTTGCATCACCTACTTAGAGAAATTCCTTTATCTTCTTTATTTTCAGAATCATCATGGGAAAACTTAAAGCATTTTTAGAGGTGCCACGCATTGAGGCTGGCTACCGTCCGATACACGATAGAATACAAGACTTCGGAGAAGTAGAACAAACTCTGAACACTCACGACAGAAAGATGCAGGCAAGCCGTTGCATGGATTGTGGAGTTCCGTTCTGCCACTGGGCATGCCCACTGGGAAACAAAACGTCTGAATGGAATGATGCTCTCTACAAAGGTGAATGGCAACTCGCCTATCGTCTCCTGAACTCAACTAACGACTTCCCTGAATTTACCGGAAGAATCTGTCCTGCTCTCTGTGAGAAAGCCTGTGTGCTGAACCTCACCGACCATGCCCCTACCACAAACCGTGAGAACGAGGCTGCCATCACCGAGGCTGCATGGCGAGAGAACTACATCGTTCCTCAGACATACGAGCGCAACGGAAAGAAGGTTGCAGTGATTGGTGCTGGACCTGCTGGCTTGGTTGCTGCCAACCGTTTGAACAAGAAAGGGTATCTCGTCACGGTATTCGAAAAGAACGAAGCTCCTGGCGGTCTTCTCCGCTATGGAATACCGAACTTCAAGCTCAACAAGAAGATCATTGACCGCCGCATTGCTCTGCTCGAGCAGGAGGGAATCATATTCAAATACAACAGTCCTATTGACGTGAATGCACTTCCTGAAGGTTTCGATGCTTACGTGCTTTCAACAGGAACGCCAGAGGCTCGTGACTTGAAAATACCTGGCAGGGAGCTGAAAGGTGTGCACCTTGCCTTGGAACTCCTCTCTCAGCAGAACCGTGTACTTGCTGGTATGGAGTTCAGCAAGGAAGAGCGTGTCACAGCAAAGGGAAAGGATGTACTCGTAATCGGTGGAGGAGATACTGGCTCCGATTGCATCGGCACATCCCACCGCCAAGGTTGCAAGAGTGTCACTCAGATAGAGATCATGCCTCGCCCTATTGACGGTCCTGAAGATCCTCAGAATCCTTGGCCTAACTACCCAAGAGTGATGAAGACAACATCAAGTCACGAAGAGGGTTGCATACGCCGCTGGAACATCAACAGCTTGGAGTTCCTTGGCAAGAACGGAAAACTGACTGGAGTGAAGGTTCAGCCAATTGATTGGAGGCCAAACCCTGAGGGTGGACGCCCTATTATGGTTGAAGCTGGCGACCCAGAAATCATCAAGTGCGAGATTTGCTTTCTTGCCATGGGCTTCCTAAAGCCTCAACATCCTCAACTGCCAGAAAATGTATTTGTTTGTGGCGATGCACAGAACGGTGCGTCACTCGTGGTACGAGCAATGGCAAGCGGCAGAGATGCGGCTGAGAAAATTGATAAGTTCCTTAACAAGTAAACCTAATATCGCCCCAAGTTCGGTAAATCGGGTTACGGGACTTTCCAGTAACCAATTACCCGGATTTCTTATAGAAGAGCCCCTGACCTCTTTCTAACCCAATACAACTCTAAAGCAATTATGTGTGGTATAGTATCTATTTTTAATATACAAGAGCAAACAAAAGAGCTGCGTGATAAAGCTCTGAAAATGAGTCAGAAAATACGTCACCGTGGTCCGGACTGGAGCGGTATATACTGTGGGAAGTCGGCTATCCTCGCCCATGAACGATTGAGCATCGTTGACCCTGAGAGCGGCAGACAACCACTCTTCTCCACCGACGGAAAGCAGATTCTCGCTGTCAATGGAGAAATCTACAACCATCAGGAAATTCGTAAGCAGTTTGAAGGGAAGTATGAGTTCCAGACAGGCAGCGACTGTGAGGTTATACTCGCCCTATACCGTGAGAAAGGAATAAACTTCATTGAAGATCTCAGCGGAATCTTTGCCTTTGCCTTGTACGATGAAGAGAAAGACGAATTCCTTGTAGCACGCGACCAAATCGGCGTAATACCGCTCTACATCGGTTTCGACAGTGACGGGAAGGTATATGTAGCCAGCGAGTTGAAGGCTCTCGAAGGACAGTGTGAGCGCTACGAGCCTTTCCTCCCTGGTCATTACTACTGGAGCAAGGAGCCGGGCATGAAACGATGGTATCAGCGTGACTGGATGAGCTACGAGGCTGTGAAGAACAACCCTGCCAGCAGCGAGGAAATTCGTCAGGCATTGAGAAAGGCGGTGAAGAAGCAGATGATGAGCGATGTGCCTTACGGCGTACTACTCTCTGGCGGATTAGACAGCAGTGTCATCAGCGCAATCACAGAGAGCTTTGCAGAAAACCGTATCGAGGACAACAGTCAGAGCAAGGCGTGGTGGCCTCGGCTACACTCTTTCGCCGTAGGTCTCAAAGGTGCTCCTGACCTTGCAAAAGCACGCATGGTTGCCGACCATATTGGCACTGTACACCATGAAATAAACTACACCATTCAAGAGGGGCTTGACGCTATCCGCGACGTAATTTATTTCATAGAGACATACGATGTCACTACAGTTCGTGCCTCAACACCAATGTATCTTCTTGCTCGTGTCATAAAATCTATGGGCATAAAGATGGTGTTGTCGGGAGAAGGGGCTGACGAGATTTTCGGTGGATACCTCTACTTCCACAAAGCACCATCAGCAGAGGAGTTCCATAAAGAAACAGTGAGAAAACTCTCTAAGCTATACCTCTACGACTGTCTAAGAGCAAACAAGAGCCTCGCAGCATGGGGAGTGGAGGGTCGCGTTCCTTTCCTCGACAAAGAATTCCTTGACGTTGCCATGCGCACAAACCCAGAGGCAAAGATGTGCCCGGGAAAAACCATGGAGAAGAAAATCGTTAGAGAGGCTTTCTCTGACATGCTTCCAGAAGAGATCGTTTGGAGACAGAAAGAGCAGTTCAGCGATGGTGTTGGCTATAGCTGGATAGACACTCTGAAGAAAATGACTGAGGAGCTTGTCAGCGACGAGCAGATGGCTCATGCTGCAGAGCGCTTCCCTATCAATACTCCAATGTGCAAAGAGGAGTATTACTACCGCAGCATCTTCGAAGAGCACTTCCCTAGCGAGAGCGCTGCAAAGAGTGTTCCTCACGAGGCAAGCGTTGCTTGCTCAACGGCTATTGCCCTTGAATGGGACGCTGCTTGGAAGAATATGAACGAGCCTTCAGGAAGAGCCGTATCTGGAGTACACAACGAAGCATACTAAATATATGGAAGAACTAAAGCATGAATGTGGTGTGGCGATGATTCGCCTCCTAAAGCCCTTAGAGTATTACAAAGAGAAATACGGAACTCTGCAATATGCCCTTAACAAGCTATACCTCCTTATGGAGAAGCAACACAACCGTGGGCAGGAAGGTGCCGGACTGGCATGTGTGAGACTGAGTGCAAAGCCGGGAGATGAATATATGTTCCGTGAGCGTGCTGCTGGAACAACTGCCATCACCGAGATTTTCAATGCCGTTCATAACGACCAAATAGAGGCGGAGGAAGGGGTACTTCCTCCGTTTATCGGGGAATTATATATGGGGCATCTGAGATATTCCACAACAGGAAAGAGTGGTCTCGACTATATACACCCTTTCCTTCGCCGTAACAACTGGAGGGCGAAGAACCTTGCTCTCTGCGGAAACTTCAACCTTACAAACGTCGATGAGGTGTTCCAGAGAATTGTTGCAAACGGTCAGCATCCAAGGAAATATGCTGATACGCATATTCTCCTCGAGCAGGTGGGGCACCGCCTTGACCGTGAAATAGAGCGAGTATACAATATCTGTAGTGCAGAAGGCAAGACGGGTCTTGACCTTACCCATGCTATCGAGCAACGTGTAGACATCGCCAATGTGCTGCGCACAAGCAGTTGCTATTGGGATGGTGGATATGTTATGTGTGGTGTAACCGGAAGTGGAGAGTCGTTTGCCTTGCGAGACCCGTGGGGCATACGCTCTGCCTTCTGGTATCACGACGATGAGATTCTCGTCCTCGCCTCTGAGCGACCAGTCATACAGACTGTTCTCGATGTTTCTATCGACACCATACATGAGTTGCAGCCAGGACAGGCACTCATCACTCGTCAGGATGGCACCGTCAAACTTGAGCATATCAATGCCCCAAAAGAAAAGAAGGCGTGCTCTTTTGAAAGAATTTATTTCAGCCGCGGCAGCGACTATACAATCTACCATGAGCGTAAGGATTTGGGAAAGAGACTTGTAAGCCAAATCCTTCCGGCAATTGATTATAATATTGAACAAACGGTATTCTCATATATACCAAACACAGCAGAGGTGGCTTACTACGGTTTGATGGACGGAATACGCCAATACTGCGTTGACAATGGGCATCCGCTTTCAAACGTGCGCTCCGAGAAGGTGGTGTGGAAAGATATTAAGCTGAGAACATTCATTGCTGAGGGTAACAGCAGAAACGACCTCGCCGCACATGTCTATGACATTACTTACGGAAGCGTGAAGCCGTATGAAGACAACCTCGTGATCATCGACGACAGTATCGTGCGTGGAACAACACTACGGCAGAGCATCATAAGAATACTCGACCGCCTACATCCAAAGAAAACAATCATCGTATCTTCGTCACCGCAGATTAGATATCCAGACTATTACGGAATAGACATGTCAAGCATGGAGCAGTTCATTGCTTTCAAAGCTGCTGTGGCTTTGCTCGAAGAGCGGGGCATGGAGCATATACTCACTGATGTCTACGAGAAAATCAAGGCTGGTGACGATTCTGTAAACCATGTAAAGGAAATCTACGCTCCTTTCACCGACAACGAGGTGAGCCAGAAGATTGCCGACCTTCTCACTCCTTCCGACATAGGCACTGAGGTGGAGATAATCTTCCAGACGGTTGATGAGCTTCACAATGCTTGTCCGGAACATCTCGGCGACTGGTATTTCACTGGCGACTACCCTACCCCAGGCGGACTTCGCATGCTCAACCGTGCATATATCGACTATTACGAACATAGGCAAAATCTGAAATAACAGAACACCCCTGAAAATAGCAGAACATTTGAACCTACACCCCACAACACACATAACATACATACATTTATTTTATAACGTTTATGGCAAAATACATATTCGTAACAGGAGGAGTTGTTTCCTCATTAGGAAAAGGTATCATCTCTGCCTCAATAGGAAAACTGTTGCAGGCAAGAGGCTTCAAGATCACCATCCAAAAATTCGACCCGTACATAAACATCGACCCAGGAACACTGAACCCTTACGAGCATGGAGAGTGCTACGTAACCATCGATGGCATGGAAACAGACCTCGACCTCGGACACTACGAAAGGTTCACGGGCATTCAGACAACAAGGGCGAACAGTATGACAACAGGGCGTATCTACAAATCGGTTATCGATAAAGAACGCCGAGGCGACTACCTCGGAAAAACCATTCAGGTGGTGCCGCACATCACCGATGAAATAAAGAATAGCATCATGGCTCTCGGTGAAACAGGCGAATACGACTTCGTGATCACGGAGATTGGGGGCACCATTGGTGATATTGAGAGTGCTCCGTTCCTTGAAGCTATACGTCAGCTGAAATGGGAATTGGGACGCGACGCGGTGAGTGTTCACCTTACCTATGTCCCTTATCTAAAGGCTGCTGATGAATTGAAGACAAAGCCTACGCAGCATTCTGTAAAAGAAATGCTTAGCAACGGCATTCAGCCCGACATCCTTATACTACGCACTGAGAAGCACTTGGAAGATAATATGCGCATGAAGGTTGCGGGATTCTGCAATGTTGACTTAGAGTGCGTCATTCAGAGCGAAGACCTTCCAAGCATCTACGAGGTGCCAGTGAACATGCAGCGCCAGGGTCTGGACAGTGCCATCCTACGCAAGATGCGCATCCCTGTTGGTGAGACTCCTAAGCTTGGTCCGTGGTTGCACTTCCTTGAGTTGCGTAAGACAGCAAGTGAGATTGTACACATTGGTCTTGTCGGGAAATACGACCTTCAAGATGCCTATAAGTCCATTAGCGAAAGTCTCTCTCATGCTGCTACCTATCATCACAGAAAGATTCAGATAACGTTCATAAACTCTGAGTTCCTTACCGAAGAGAATCTCGTGGAGGAACTGAAGGAACAGAACGGACTCGTGATCTGTCCGGGATTCGGACAGCGGGGCATAGAGGGAAAGATTCTTGCCGTGGAATATGCTCGCAAGAACAATATCCCTTGCTTTGGCATTTGTTTAGGCATGCAGATGATGGTTATAGAGTTTGCACGAAACGTGTTGGGATATGCTGACGCAAACAGCAGTGAGATGGATAGCGAGACACCTCATAACGTTATTGACATGATGGAAGACCAGAAGAACATCTCTAACATGGGCGGAACAATGCGTCTCGGTGGTTACGACTGCCAGCTCAAGGAGAACTCAAAGGTTGCTGGCATCTATGGCAAGACAACCATTCGTGAGCGCCATCGCCACCGTTACGAGTTCAACAACAGATATATAGAGGAATACGAGGCAAAGGGCATGCAATGCACTGGTTTCAATCCAGAGTCAAAGCTTGTGGAGATTGTGGAAATTCCACAGCTCAGATGGTTTATAGGAACGCAGTTCCATCCAGAATATCAAAGCACGGTGCTTAACCCTCACCCTCTCTTCCTTTCCTTCATAGAAGAGGCAATAAAGGGTTGATTATTAACATATCATGAGAATAGACAAAAGCAAAAGTAATATACAATGAATAAGAAGAAAGTAACACTAACCCTCGCTGGAGGCTATGAATTTCATGGCACCAGCTTCGGGTTCGAAAAACCTGTAAACGGAGAGGTGGTGTTCAACACCGCCATGATGGGCTATCCAGAAAGCCTTACAGACCCTTCATATAGCGGTCAGATTCTTGTTATGACGTTCCCACTCGTGGGGAATTATGGAGTTCCATCGGCTTCTGAAGAGGCTAATGGACTCTCGTCGTATTATGAAAGCGACAATATCCATGTCCGCGCACTCGTGGTGAGCGACTACTCTGAGGAGTATAGCCACTGGAATGCAAACCGCTCTCTTGCGCAGTGGCTGAAAGAAGAGAAAATTGTTGGCATTGAGGGCATTGACACCAGGGAGCTGACAAAAATTCTACGTGAGCATGGCTCCATGCCTGGAAAAATCACATTCGATGGCGAAGAGGATATTGAGTTTGAAGACCCTAACCTCGTAAACCAGGTTGCTCTCGTAAGCACAAAAGTGGTTGAGCACTTCGGAGAGGGAAAGAAAAAGGTGTGTCTCGTAGATATGGGCGTGAAGCAGAACATCATACGTGAGTTGCTGAAATATGATGTGGAGATCACTGTTGTGCCGTGGAACTACGACTTCAACAACATCGTAGATGCAAACGGTGAGAGAGTGGCTTTCGATGGGCTTTTTATCTCTAACGGTCCCGGCGACCCAAACCTTTGTGGCAAGACAGTTGAGCACGTAAGGGAGTTCATGAAGGAGAGAAAGCCTATCTACGGCATCTGCATGGGAAACCAGATTCTATCGCTTGCTGCTGGCGCTAAGGTGGAGAAACTGAAATATGGGCATCGTGGGCATAACCAGCCTGTTCGCCTTATGGAGAACGGAAAGCCTACCGAGAAATGCTTCATAACATCACAAAACCACGGCTATGCAGTAAACAACGCCACTATACCTGCCGATTGGGAACCGCTGTTCATAAACATGAACGATGGCTCTAATGAGGGCATTCGACATAAGACAATGCCTTGGTTCTCTGCGCAGTTCCACCCAGAGGCTTGCTCAGGTCCCACTGATACGGAGTTTATCTTTGGGCAGTTCTTCTCTTTGTTGTAAATCTTGCACACCTATTTTTCTTATAAACAACGGCTTATAAACTCAAATATTCTTATGATTCAAAATATAAAGAAAGTGCTGCTCCTCGGTTCGGGAGCGTTAAAAATTGGTGAGGCTGGAGAGTTCGACTATTCTGGCTCGCAGGCTCTGAAAGCATTAAAAGAAGAGGGTATCGAGTCTATACTCATAAATCCGAATATCGCCACCGTACAGACTTCTGAGGGGGTGGCTGACAGGGTGTATTTCCTTCCCGTAACGCCTTACTTCGTGGAGCGTGTCATTGAAAAAGAACGTCCTGACGGCATTCTCCTCAGCTTCGGTGGACAGACGGCTTTGAACTGCGGTGTGGAACTCTATCAGAGTGGCATTCTCGAAAAATATAACGTGAAGGTCTTGGGAACACCAGTACAGGCTATTATTGACACGGAAGATCGTGAACTCTTTGTCGAGAAACTCGACGAGATTGGCGTGAACACCATCAAGAGTCATGCTTGCAACACACTTCAAGAGGCAAAGGCAGCGGCAAAAGAGTTGGGGTATCCGGTAATCATTCGTGCTGCTTACGCTCTCGGCGGTTTGGGCTCTGGCTTCTGCGACAACGAAGAGGAGCTGACAACAATTGGCAACAAGGCGCTTTCGTTCTCTCCACAGATTCTTGTTGAGAAGAGTCTGAAGGGTTGGAAGGAGGTGGAATACGAGGTTGTACGCGACCGCTTCGACAATTGTATCACCGTTTGTAACATGGAGAACTTCGACCCTCTCGGCATTCACACTGGTGAGAGTATTGTTGTTGCTCCATCACAGACGCTTTCCAATCGCGACTATCATAAACTGCGTGAGCTCTCAATAAAAATCATACGCCACATAGGTATCGTGGGTGAGTGTAACGTGCAGTATGCCTACGACCCTTTCTCTGAAGACTACCGTGTCATAGAGGTGAACGCACGTCTCTCACGCTCTTCTGCCCTTGCTTCAAAGGCAACGGGATATCCACTCGCTTTTGTAGCAGCAAAGCTTGGACTTGGATACGGATTGTTTGAACTGAACAACTCCGTCACAAAGGTTACATCGGCATTCTTCGAACCGGCACTCGATTATGTTGTTTGCAAGATTCCTCGCTGGGACCTTGGAAAGTTCCAGGGCGTGGACCGTGAGTTGGGCTCAAGCATGAAGTCTGTGGGTGAGGTGATGGCAATAGGCAGAACATTCGAGGAGGCTATTCAGAAGGGGCTTCGCATGATTGGGCAGGGCATGCATGGCTTTGTGGAAAACAAAGTTCTTCAGGTGCCAGACATCGATAAAGCGCTCCGTGAGCCTACCGATAAGCGCATCTTCGTGATCTCTAAGGCCATGAAGGCGGGATACACCGTAAACCAGATTCATAATCTTACGAAAATAGACAAATGGTTTCTGCAGAAGCTGAAGGGAATTGTCTCTACCGACGAGAAGCTTGCTGAATATAACGATATCAATGCTGTTCCTGCCGACTTGCTCTTGGAGGCTAAGCGAAAGGGGTTCAGCGACTTCCAAATTGCACGTGCCGTCCTGGGCGATGGCGATAAACGCCTTATGGTGAGGGTGAGAAGGAAGGAGTTAGGCATCTTACCTGTTGTTAAGCAGATAGACACGCTGGCTGGTGAGTTCCCAGCTCAAACAAACTATCTTTACCTCACCTATAGTGGTACGGCTCACGATATTCATCTCTCTCAGGAAACAGATTCTGAAAAGGGAAAGGGCTCAGTGATTGTACTGGGGTCTGGAGCTTACAGAATTGGCTCTTCTGTGGAGTTCGACTGGTGTTCGGTGAATGCCTTGCAGACAGCAAGAAAACAGGGCTACGAGAGTGTGATGATAAACTACAACCCGGAGACTGTGTCTACCGACTATGATATGTGCGACCGCCTCTATTTCGATGAGCTGACCTTTGAGCGAGTCATGGACATCATAGAGTTAGAGAACCCGCATGGTGTCATTCTCTCTGTAGGCGGACAGATTCCTAACAACCTTGCCATGCTTCTCGACGAACAGAAAGTGCCCATACTTGGTACGCAGGCCACATACATCGACAACGCGGAAGACCGACAGAAATTCTCATCTATGTGCGACCGCATCGGGGTTGTGCAGCCAGCATGGAAAGAGCTCACAAACATGGACGATGTTAACGAGTTCATTGCTCAAGTGGGATTCCCTGTACTTGTGCGACCTTCTTATGTGCTCTCCGGAGCTGCCATGAATGTCTGCAGCAATCAAGAGGAACTGGTGAAATTCCTGCAGATGGCGGCAAACGTGAGTCAGAAGCATCCAGTGGTGATCTCTCGTTTCATACAGGGTGCAAAGGAGATTGAGATGGATGCTGTTGCTGACAAAGGTGAGATTATTGCGTATGCAATCTCTGAACATGTGGAGTTTGCTGGTGTTCACTCTGGTGATGCTACTATTCAGTTCCCTCCTCAGAAGCTATACTACGAGACCATGCGTCGAATTAAGAAGGTGGCGAAGAAGATTGCTCAGGAACTGCATATCTCAGGTCCGTTTAATATTCAGTTCATGGCGAGGGATAACGACATCATGGTGATTGAGTGTAACCTAAGGGCTTCTCGCTCATTCCCTTTCGTTAGTAAGGTGCTGAAGCTGAACCTCATTGAACTGGCTTCAAAGATTATGCTCGGAATTCCATACGAACGTCCAACAAAGACGGAGTTCGACCTCGACTACGTGGGAATAAAGGCATCACAGTTCTCGTTCAGTCGACTACAGAAGGCTGACCCTGTGCTCGGAGTCGATATGAGTAGTACGGGGGAGGTGGGATGTCTCGGTGACGATACCGACTGCGCTATTCTGAAGTCTATGCTCTCCGTCGGACTACGTATCCCAGAGAAAAATATCCTCGTCTCCTCTGGTGACGCACATCAGAAGGCTTCGCTCCTCGAACCGTGCAGAAAGCTTGCTGAAAAGGGATATCAGCTCTATGCCACTGGCGGTAGCTACCGCTACCTCATCGAGAACGGTGTGTCTTGCACTCAGGTGTTCTGGCCTTCGGAGCAGCAACAACCGCAGGCTCTCGATATGATTCGAAATAAGGAGATTGACATGGTGGTGAACATACCAAAGAACCTCACCTCTACAGAGCTCTCCAACGGATATAAAATTCGTCGTGCTGCCATCGACTTCAATATCCCACTGCTCACCAACGACCGGCTCGCCTCCGCATTCATACATGCCTTCACATCCATGTCGCTCGACGACCTTGCCATAAAGGCATGGGATGAATATTGATTCTCTCAATAGCCAACACTTTGAGTATGCCATGGGGAAATGCGTCAGCATTTGCCTATGGATTTTGCCCATCAGCCCTACATCTGGCTGGAGGCCAGTACCCCTATGATATATGCTGCTTGGTACTGGCTTCCAGCCAGCGGCAATAGAGTGACTTCCGTAATCCGAGGGCTTTGTCCACGGCATTACTCAAAGTATAGGCTTCCAGCCTAATCCCCTGTTCACGGCCAAAGTGAGGGTGACATAAATTCATATCGCAATGGAATATGTATCGCCACTTCTTGGTGTTTCAACCATAGTAACAGACACCGTTAATTGAAATAATACCAAGCAATGTATCTGTTGAACAGGGGCTTTCCCCCTGTTCAACATTATTCTTTTACTTATTATTATGCAACAAATGCAATTATCGGTAAAGCCATTATCAACGAAGTGATATTTGGCATCGTTTTAGTCGGCTGATTTGCAAGATATTCATTAATCAATACAATTCTTAGCATAGCCCTAGCATCTGCATTCTGTAATAACAGAAAGAGCGAACCTTCAATTTCGGCAAATTCAAAAGCATTGCGCATAGACTTAACAGAATAACTTCCTGATGGAAGATTTTTCTTTTCCTGTTTATCTTTACTCCAGGGTTCATCCTCAGCGACAAGCATTGCATCGATGTCATACTTCCCAAATAGTTTCCAGAATGGTTCATACTGCATGTGGAAATATGGTTTCGTAATATCTGGTTTAAAAATAGATGACTCCCCCAAGTATCTTTTCCATATACAATTGAATTTATCTATCAATTCATCTGTTAATTCTATCTGTGGATAACGAATAACCTCACTCTCAATTAAATCGATGATTGAAAGCAACAGAATTGCTTTGTGTGGAGCTCTATGCCCTTTGACTTTTGCGGTATGCAAATGCGTAAAAACTTCTATGTAATCCTTAAGGCTATTCATATATTTCATGGTTGTTTTCGTAATGAGAAGTAGCGACCTTAAACTCCTCGATATGCTTTGCCATTTCGCTATAAAAGAAATTTCTATCTAAGGAGGTAAGCTGCTTTACTGCTCCCAGCTTATTGAAATATGAGGTTAGGCCGTTTGCTACATTTTCAAGACTTGGAATGTTAGCTTCGTTATCTTTTATATATTGCAGAATGCCAATTGCAGCTTCCTTGTGTTGTATAACCTTACCAACACCAAAACGCACTATACGCAAAGTGTAATTCTTGAAAAGGAACTCAGTTAGTTCATACTTATTATCTCGCTGCTCATCTATAGAGAGGTGAACCAACCACCATAAACCAGCTAGGCCATGTCGCATCATGCCATGAGCCTTGAACGTAAAGTGATTGAGAATACTTTTCCTCAAATCTTTTGCTTCTGCAAGATTCCATCGCTTCTGCATATAAGGAAACAAATCAGTCAGCGCCAATGACTCCCAAAACTGAGCGTTAATTGCTTGTAATGGCTTTAGTGATTTGTAAGCATCGTATAATACAATAGCAGAGTTGCAATCTCCCTCAGTGGTCGGAACCATGCGTTCGAGTAATCCAACAGGTTCTTTGACCTGAGGTGTCACAAGTAGCTTGTCTTCCTCATAAGGGAACGCCTCTTGGAGAAATCTGTCCAAGCCTTCGCCTCGGTCAACTTCTTCAAAAACACTTTCTATGTAACTTTGAGTCAATATCTTTTGTAGTGCCATATCATTCTTGGTTTTTTTCCTTGTTAGCAAGGTAGTTAAACAATCGTTCGTATGGTTTGCCCAAAAGCAATTGTGCCAATTTATCTACACACCAATCCTCTGGCTCTTGATCCATGAACTCTGCAAGTTCTGGTTCTGTATCAATCCGATAGAAAATCGTTTCTGCCCATTTCCTATTATAATGCCTTTCAATTCTACATAGTGCATACATCAACGAATTGAGAACAATAGAGGCATGTAGTATGTCTGCTTTACTATTTACGGCAGGATTGTCCTTGTATTGTCGATACAACGCAGTAGGCAAACGAAGCTCAATCTTATCTTTGTCGAGTATGGTTGACGGCAATGGGTCTTCTGTTTCATTTATTTCCATAAAAGTTCCAACAGCCTTCAACTTATCATACTTGATGTCCGCATAGTAATAGAATTGTCCCAAAATACCCAACAAGTCACCAGCATCCATATCAAAGGAATGACCACTATAATCAGGATGGAAACCTTCATTTGTGTAATTTGTCAATCCTTTCTTGAGTGTTATTGTACATGAGAAATTGATTCTTCCAGCTACACTCTTACGAGGTATGTCTATTTGAAAATGTAGTAACTTGCCCTTAAAACACCTTCTGTATCTTGTCATGTCACAACTTACTTCACATACATAGTCGGCATAATCCTGTTCAACAAGCTTCTCTATTTTCTTGTTTTCATATCCCAACTTGATGACAAAGTGATAGTCCTTCTTATCTTGGTGTATCTCAACTTCTGGTTCTAAAGGAGCAGGCAAGATGTCATCAAAACTACCCAATACAGGATAGGGAAACGTAATATTATTTAAATTCATAAGCGGTCAGTTTTATAGCATGCTTCATGTTGTCAGCAAATTCCAGCTCAACGACATTCTTGCTTTGTGCTTTGAGTTTTAAATTTGTTACAATATTACCAGAGATTTCACCCATCGATGTTTTTAGAATGTCGATAGACTCATCATATTCTTCACCACCCACGATGATTTCTATCTCACCACGTTCAACGTCGAAGTCCGTATGAATAACTATAGAATGCACCATTCGGCCATTTCTGCTCTCAGCCATTACTCGGTAGCGGACTGGAAGGTTACGTTTGAATTCTCCAGCATTGGCATCTTCTGTTGGTGCAAATCCTTCCATATCTGGACTTCCTCCAGCCCCCTTCTTCTTCTGTTTCCCTTCTCTTCGTTTGTGACCTCCCAGTTCACCTCCCGACATTCTTTCTCCACCTTGATTGCCAGTAATGGTGACAACCTTTCCTATAGATTCCTTATTCGGTGTGTTAAATGTAGGTTCTGGTGGAGCAATGATAGAGATGGGCGAAGTACCTTCGTCCTGTTCTTCTTCGCTTGGTTCTCCAAAGAAGGGATTGTCTTCTACATCGTCTCGATTAGAGCCTACCAGCTCTTCAGGTACGAACAGATAATCTTCAAGACCTGTAACACCCAAAGGTCCAGATTCCGACGAAATAAAAATTTCACGCAAGCTTTCATCTATGAATGCTTGCAATTCATCGGCAATCTGTTTTCCCTGTTGCCTATTTCTTCGAGGTTCCCATTTCATATGTGAAGGGTCTTCAATACTCTTCAGCAATTTGTTTCCGTAACTATCTGTACAAAGGAACACACCGAAATAGCCATAGCTGCTTGAATAGAAACGAGATCTATAGATGAACATTCTCTGTTTTCGCATGTGAATGATACCATCACGCGCATCCTTATTCTTCCAAACAAACAGACTTACTTGACCGAGCATAGGCAAAACTCTGTCTATTTGGATAAACTCCTTGCTACTATTGGCATTCTTGACAGTCTCATAGTAAGGCCTTGGATTATAGTTTTCTCCCGATTTGTATCTGTCAATCATTTCTGGGAAGTGTGCTCTCATCAATTCATCCAGTGTGTCAGCATTGATAAGTGTGTCACCAATTTCAACTTCAAGTTTGTTGTGCATGAAAGCCAACCAGAAATGGCGCAAAGCCGCCTTGATCATTTCATCGTATGCTTCATATTGCTTATCAGTTGAACCATCAACACCCATAATATAGATGTCTGTTCCAAACTCCTCACGTCTAAACTTGGTAGGTATGTCTGTAGGAAGACTTGCTGGCTCCTTGCCATACTGGTTATCATAGTAGCCATAATGCTGGTATTTCACCATCTTCCCGTTTTCGTCTTTGTAAAGGTGAGTGCAAAGACTGGCTGCACCTTCAAAGAAAGTCTTACCTTCTTCGGTTTTGGTTGACACCAATACGGTATGGATCGGCGACATAAGAAAATAGGCTGCTTTACCGAAACCGAATGAACCGCCAGAACTTTCCTCATCCTTGACAGTCAAACCTACTGCACGAACAAAGGCATGAAATGGAGAATCGTTTGGTTTATAATCCATTCCCTTGGTGTTGTAGTCAGAGACCTTTATGTATTCAACCACACGCTGACCATTATACAACAAGTCAAAGCAGTTCAGCATATCTTCATACTGAGGTTTCGCTTTGTCCTTATATAGAGATATGACACCTGCAATATGTGAACGCAGTTCATAGAATGACTCGAATGTCTTGGTGCGCAACTTGCCAAATTCAAACTTCATTCTCAATGGTTGAGTTTTGTCGAGCACAACATCAAGTGAATTTTGAATTGACTCACGTATCAATGACGGATAAGGTGTTGCCGTGAAGTGTTCTGCGGCAGCATTATTCGGCCCTACATCCTGACTGGCTTCCTGCTGTTTGGCAAAGTGCCACGAACAATTACATTCTAATACGTTCATAATAAATATTGTTATTTTCTATATTGTTTAAGATCTCGTCCAAGCATGTAGATTGGTTCACCCTTCTTATAATCCAGATGCGATGTTTTGTAATCTTTGAGCAACTGAATAATATCAATGTCTCCAAATGTGATTGGATCCTGCTCAAGTATGTAACTCACATAGTTTCTGCCTTCCACGAGCCCTGGATAGTTGGTCTTCTTCATAAACTCGTATGGAGTGTCGGCAGCATTATGTATCTTGAACATCATCAAGCCTTCCGTTGTCGGCTCATCTATATTGTATAGGAAAAGGAAGTCTGGTGCTTTCTTTGCTTTATACTTTGAAATGCTACCATCACGTTCCTTGTCTATACGGATGTTATACATATTGTCTCGTTTCCCTGTTCTACCAAAAATCCAGTTCAGATGGTCGGTACTCTTGTAGCAACCCACAAGGAAATTACTATTCATGTATGCTTCGAAGAAGTACTTTGTTCTGAACTCATTCGGTATGTACTCAATAGGAGATGGAACCACCTTGGGCAATGATGACAACGTCGAAGGATTGGTTCCCAATTCACAATCTGCACGATAGAAATACTGGTCAATTACTTGGCGTATGCCTTCATTCTCAGTTTCAATCTGTTTCTTCAGTCCCTGATCCTCTGGCTTATCAAGAACTGCGGGATTACGAAGAGCCAACGAGAAATATTGTTGTGCATCCACATCCTCAAATGGCCTGAATACCTTGCCAAGAAGCATTTGGAAGTTCTCTCGAATGTATTCATCGGCATTCACATTCTCATGAGGAGTAAGGGCATAGAAGATAAATTTCTTCTTCAGCAAGTCCTGAATTTCTTTCCTGAACATTCCTCTAACCCTTTTCTTCCAACTTTCCTTTTCGCTTGCGTTGTTTCTTCCATAAAGCGCAACGATGAAGAGGAAGTTTACGTCATAGTGGGCTATTAGGAACGTATCACGGTCGAACAGACGATTCTCGAACTGACGGGAGAAAAAGTACTTCTCTTTCTTGTCGGTTAGGTGGATGTCGTCTTCTTTCTTTAATGTATTCTGTTGAGCACTTATAAAGAAGTTAGGTATGACATTATAGCCTTCCGTCACATCATCACGAAGCATCACATGACCATCCTTTTCCTCATCAGTACCATCGTTGAAGAGGTCAAGATTCCATTGTATGACGTTTCTTGCATAGGTAAACTGCTTATACACGCTCTCCTTGCCGATGGCATTCCCACGCTTATAATACTTTGAGTCACCGATATAGTAAACCGTCTTGTCCTCATCCTCGTTGTTAGTAAGGTTCTGCCACTGGTAGATGTGATCCACCATCTTGCCGTCTGGCTGCTCCTTCAACTCTCGCAGACGCTTGTCTTTCTGTGGAATCTTATCGCCCACCAGTTCATCAATCATCGCCTCGAATACGATGTTGAAGTCCTTGGCAAGCAGATATTCCTGCAATTCGCTCGAAATAGTTATCTGGTGTGAACGGTCAAAGAAGGCATAGCAAAGTTCCCACAACAGAATGGCTTTGTCCGAGAAGTATTTGTACTTTATCTGGTGAAGGCGTACTTTACCCATGCCTCTCATGTAGTTCTCAAACTGAGCCTTGGGAATCAAAGGGAAGTTGATGTTTATCTCAGCAGAAAAACCATACATGTCGTTTATGTAGTTGAGTATGCTGAAGAATATCACCAGTAACTCCTCGTCAAAGTTTATCTGTCGTCTCTTATTGATAGGATTAAGATATACTGGAGCTTCGTCCTGCACAAAGGCTTGACTCTTCGAGATTGTCTTTGTCCAGTTAATCTTATTCAATCCTGAATGTTGGTTCTTCAATGTGAAGAAGAAGAAATTCTGGTTGTCTTTGTTAAACTGAATAAGCGACAAAAGCACATCAAGGAAGGTGTTGCTCACCCTCCTTCTGCCTTTACTCATCTCTGCAATATGCTTGTAATAGATGATACCCGATTTCTTGTTCTTTGCTCTGTAAACATCTATTGCGCGATAAATCCATACGGCAAACTCATAGATGAAGCGTCTCTGTTCCTCACTCAAAGGCGAATCCTTGTCGATATTGATAATATCTTCAGGACGATGCTCGCCAAAAGCCAGTTCTTGCTTGTTCTCACCAACCGTTATGAGCACCTTTGGCAGAATAAACACACAATCCTTCAGTTCAGCACTATAGTAGTACCCAACATAGTTGATGCTGATCTTACCCTCAACATTCTCAAAGCCACCCAGTTCCTTCAGGATGCACTTCAAGTCATGC
The DNA here is from genome assembly GCA_945829115.1 of uncultured bacterium. Classification (GTDB taxonomy): domain Bacteria; phylum Bacteroidota; class Bacteroidia; order Bacteroidales; family Bacteroidaceae; genus Prevotella. Next base: position 27,765 of record CALZTP010000015.1, read on the forward strand.
TGACGTTTCTCATCAGTCAATGTGTATTGATATTCTTCAATCAGTATGCGCATTATTCTATCGTAATGTTATGTCCAAGTTTCTTTGCACAGAGTTTGAGGAAATTGCTCATTCCCTTTTTGTTGATACCCTTTATAACCTGATAACCATCTGCTTCCACGTAAGAGAAACCTGCCTTCTCTTTGACCGCATCAAACTGCTCCTTGCTTACAAATGGGCAATCATATCTGTTGTATTCCTTTTCGGCAGCAATCTCTTCCACTTTGTCCATGCCCATCTTCTTCAATGCTGAAAGATAGGTATCAAACTGTTCGGTTTCTTCTATTGATTCACCGTCAAGCTGCACCTTGAAGGTTGACACTGGTACGCTGTCTCCTTCTGGAGATTCCTGATTGTCGTCATTATCTTCGGCAGGGTTATCGTCATCGCTATTGTCAGGAGATACAACTTCTGAAGCCAGCTCGACTTCAAGGTTCTTCAAGAACACTTCTATCTTCTCTTCGTTAGGTTTGCCATTTGCCTTGAAATAGGATTGGAAGAGAAGGTCGCTATTGTTGTCCTCTTTATCCTTGAAGATAGCATCATCAAAGCCATAATCCTTGAATACGTCATTGTAAACGTAGAAGAGTACCTTACCAACGAATCTGTCAGCAGAGATAACATTGTTCTCTTCATCATTCTCATTTACCTTGCGGTCGGCCTTACAGAAGAAATACCCCAACTTTTTGTCCTCCGACTTGGTAGCATCCCAAATCTTATTGTTGATTTTCTCGATGAATGACCACCAGTCATATTCTGTTCCATTCACACAGATCTTCCATGCCTTGCCAGCATTGCTGATAGGAACATACTTCCATTCCCATCTGCGTTTGAATGCAGAGTCGATAGGGAAAAGACTCTGGTCACTTGTGTTCATTGTTGCCCAGATGTAGAGGTTGTTAGGCAGGAGCAGACGAGATCCATTGACAACGTCTGCCACCACATCATCCTTATAGTGAGCATTGATAGCCTCGCCGTTAGCAATATGCAAGCCATCAAACTCTTCATTCAGCACCTGCATAATGTCTGTGTCAGCAGTAATTGGATATTTTGAGAAACCAATATCGTTACGGTCAAGCAACTGGAACAAGTCACCAAATATCTGAGCACAATTACCACGGTTTATTTCTTCGATAACAAGGACATGAGGATTCTCCAGATCCTTCCATGCAGCAACATATGCCTTCAAGAAGGCCTGCTGTGTGTACTTATATACAATCTTCTTCTCATAAACTACCTGACCATTCTCTTTTACGGGGAAGCCACGGTCATCACGTACCGTCACCTTCTCCATCTGAGGTTTGTATGCTCCTACAAAAGTGGAGTAGTCACTATCAGGATGGAACGTTGTACGGATGTCATGCATCGCATACTTTATTATATCCTCGTCTACGCCGAAGGATTTTCCTGTTCCTGGCGCACCATAAACAATCTGCTGTAATGGGAGGTTAGGAAGCTTTCCATTCTCTGGTAAATCTTCCTTGGTTAAAATCCTACCTAGTTCTTCTATATCGCTCAATATGCTTTTATAGTAATACCCCATAATATTTATAGATTAATCGCATGAAAAAATTCGTCAGTTTCTTCGGTCACAGAGGAAATAGAAGAATTCAAATTTTCAATGATTCCTGCTTCTTTAAGGAAACTTCTAATATATGAATAACAAGTGTTTGGAAGTGGTTCTTCTTTCTCATTAATAAATTCGTATTCTTCAATTTTATCCTTAAGCCTTGATATTTCATCTAGGGCTTCCTCTGTTGACTTTCCTACCTCTTTACAATGTAAAAGAAAGAGGAATTCATTCCAATGTATAACTCTGAACCTTTTAAGTAGTTTGAGTGCTAACCACATATTATGAGATTCATAAGCTGGATTGTTATACATATTTATCAATCCCTGCTTTTGAATACTATGCTTTATATGAGTGAGCTTGGCAACAACCTCATTCTTTTTCTTTGTATCATCATATACCCTTTCCAACGCTCTACAAACAAGAACGAACTGTGTTCCCAATTCTGTGAAGCATTTATTGGCAGGGAATTCACCATCGTAATTGACAAAGTCAAGTTTTCTTAAAAGAGGAAAGAATGTACGAATAGCGCTCTTCGCAGCAGTTGAGCCGAATAATTTTTGACTTTCAGCTAACTCTTGAATACCGACGTATGTTATAGGTCCATCTCCAAAATCATCGAGCATTTCATATACTCGAACAATTTGGGAACAACGAATAGAAGAAAGACTGCTTCCATCTACACCTTTATAAGTTTCTACTGCCAAAGGTATTTTCATGACAACATTGATTTAATTTGTTCTGCTATTACATTTGAAAGCATGGGAGGTACTGCATTTCCCACTTGCTTATACTGACTACCTCTTGTGCCTAACACCTCGAATGAATCAGGAAAGCTCTGAATTCTTGCAGACTCTCTAAGTGTTGGAATACGTGGTTCTTCGTAATGAAAATAGTTGCGGTGTCCAGTATCAATTGTATTGGACGGTCGCGTACTACTCATACGTTCAAAAGCCTTATTATATTTCCTAACTTCCCAGTATTCACGAGGAAGGCTTTTAATGTTTCCGCCATCAGGTATCATACCTATAATACTAATGGTCTGTTCTGTATGTGACGTATAATCCTGATTCATCGGATGTTTCTGATGACCTCTCATTCTACGCTGGAAATCGTTTTGGGGCTCACTTCCATAATGGTTGTTGTCAGAATGGAGTAAATCACTAATTCCATCTTTGGCACTTAGTTTATAATCAAATGGTGCCGGGAATTCAAACTTTTTGTTTTTTAGTCCTACATAGAAAACCCTATAACGATTCTGTGGTACACCATAATCTGCTGCATTTAATAATTTATACGATATGGTATACCCTAATCCATTTTCACCAAATCGTTCAAGAAGATCCTTCACAAAAGCACCTTTGTTTAGAGTCAGCATTCCTTTTACGTTCTCTATCAAAAAGAAATCAGGCTTAGCTATCTTAACAGCTTTATAAAATTCCAAGTACATTTTATTTCGAGGGTCTGCAATGTCTCTCTTACCAACAGTACTAAAACCTTGACAAGGGGGACCACCTATTATACCAGTTATCTTATGTTCTTTTATTAGAGAGGGAAGTATATCGTTATTAAAGTCCTCAACGGAGATTACTTGTGCAACCTTATCCTTTCTATTGTGATTATAAGTCTTTATAGCATCTGACCAAATATCTATAGCAGAAATTACTTCAAAACCTGCTTGCTCGAAACCAAGGCTTAATCCGCCTATACCGCAAAATAAATCAATTATCTTCATTGTTCAAAATTCTTTTAATTTCTTCGGCTATCGCTTTTGCCAATAACGGTGGAACTGCATTTCCAACCTGTCTATACTTACTGCCTCTTGGGCCTTGAAACACAAAACTGTCTGGGAAAGATTGTAGACGTGCTGATTCCCTGATTGTGGGTATTCTGTTATAGATAGGATGAAAGTAATTGCTATGAGCGTTACCTGTATCTATTGTACAAGATTGGCTACTGGGATCAAGTCTCTTGTATGCTGAAGAATGTCTATTCTTTCTGTTATTAGGCCACAAGTTTTCTGGAACATCCTGCCAATTTCCACCTTGTGGTACATGCTTGATTCTATCTTGAACTTTTTGAGCTGGATAAACAATGTCTTGGTCTGTTATAGTATTATCCTTCGTTCTAAAATACTTCCTCAATGGAGTATCTGCAGGAGTTGTGATTGTTTTCGTGCCATCTGGACTTTGTTCGAAAGTATATAATTCACCTATAGCATCTTCAACTGTTGTTTTGGGATGCTTAACCAATTTGTCAAAATCGAAAGAAACGTCTTTGAAGTCTTTTCTGACTCCAACAATGATAGCTCTCTTACGAATTTGTGGTACACCATAATCAGAAGCATCTAAAACCTGATATGTTATATTATATTCCTCTGCCCCAAGAATATCCCTGATTCTATCAATGGCATAACCACCATCTCTTGTCAACAACCCTCTGACATTTTCAATCATAATGAGTTTGGGATGTATCCGCTGAACGAAACGGATGTACTCAAAAAACAATTTGTTTCTTGGGTCATCTGTTTCTTTCTGATGTCTGTTTGCCGTACTAAAGCCCTGGCATGGAGGTCCGCCAACTACAACATCAACATCACCGTACTCTTCCATAATCTGTTCGTCAGGAAAGGCTATTATGTCTATATTATGTACCTTGGCATTCTTAAAATTATGTTTGAATGTTATGGTAGCATGCTCATTAAAGTCTATACCTCCTGCAATATCAAAACCAGCAAGATGGTATCCTTCGCTGATACCACCACAACCACAAAACAAATCCAATACTTTATATTTCTTTTTTGTCATTATAATCTTTCTAGTTTATCGTTTATGTAATAGCTTTCGCTATCGATTGTATTCTTGACCTCTGCCTTGCCATTATCGAAGGCTCCAATGAAGTAGTATTTGGGCTTAACCTTAACTACACCATTGCTCAAAAGTATTCCCCACTTGCCGTTGAGCTTGAAAGGGATGTAGCCTTTGTAATAGGGATGCATATCTTCATATATAGGAGGAATGATAGTCCTGTTGTTTCTGCTACAGATGCCATATTTACCTTGTTTTTTGAAAACATTGAAATCCCCAATACCATGACCAGCATCTTCCGATTCGGCTTTACGTATCTGGCGACCTCCTTCGGCATGTTCCACCAAGGTCATCTGCTCGTCACCTTCGCTATAGTCTGGTTCTCGTTCTTCGAAGATGATGTCCCTAGTCAGCCCCGTGCCGTCGTTATAGGCAAGAGGGTCTTTCTCATGTCCGAGAAAATGATAGTGCCACCTTCGATTTGCCATCGGAGTACCAAAGCGATTGTAGAGTCCTACATTATCGAGTATCAACCCTTTGTCCTTATCCTTGGATGTACGGAGTCCTCTGCCTATCTGTTGTAGGAACATGGCAAGTGACTTTGTGGGACGAGCCAACTGGATGAACTCTATATCTGGACAGTCGAAGCCTTCAGAGAAGATATTGACGTTGACGATTACCTGTAAGACTCCAGCACGGAAGTCATCCAGCAGTCTCTCTCTCTCTGCCTTGGGTGTAGTGCCGTCTATCATTGCGATGCTTACTCCATGACTCTGGTATGTAGCCAGTATATTAGCGGCATGTTGGCGGTTGATGGCATATATAATACCCTTCTTCCCGTTGCAGAATTTATGGTATGCTTCGTACAACTTAGCTCTTATACTGTCTTTGTCAAATCGGTTAATCAGCTCCTCTTCAAGATAGTCGCCATCCACACCGAATCGGTCGATGGAGTTGATTTCATGCTGAATATCTGAATTAGGCGCAATAGAGATGTAATCGTAGTTACTCAAATACCCCTCCTTAACAAACCACTCGATAGGGTGTGAGATTATGATGTCGTCAAAGATTGAGGTAAATCCAGAATGATCCATTCGCCAAGGTGTAGCTGTCACTCCAAGTTTCTTGCTCTCGGGGAACATTTCCCAAAGGTCTTGATAGCGAGGAGCCATGGCATGATGGGCTTCGTCGATGATAATAAAGTCGAACTGCTCCATTGCCATTCTGTCCTTGTTTCGTGCAGACATAAAGGTCTGTACAGAAGCCACCTGGACAATCTTCTCCAGATGTTGTGGATGGCCGCTCATGATGATTCCGCTATCTATGCCGCGTTTTGCCAGTTTATCTGCTGCCTGTTGTATTAGTTCCCTTACATGAGCAAGAATAAGTATGTGCGAATGCTTTCGGTTTAGAATAATCCAATTGCGAATATCACGAACGATAGACGCAAACAAAATGGTCTTGCCTGTTCCAGTAGGCATTTGTACCATGATGTTATTCATGGTGTCCCACTTGGAAAAAACAAGATGTTTCATCTCTTTCTGATAGGGAAAGAGGATGGAATCTATAGTCTCTATGTCCGAATATCGTATCATTATTCTTCCCAACCTGCTGCTCGTGCTTTTTCAAGCACCTTCATTGCATAACGAGCCTGTTTGTAGGTCAGTTCCTTACCTCGTTTACACCAGTAGTATATGCTACCCATGAATGCAGTATCGCGAGGTGAAATCAAACCTGTTTCTTTACCCCAAATATTGATGTCGTGCCATGTTTCGTAGTCGTAACTGTTTGCTGTTTCTGCCGTACGTATCATGGCAGGAGTCATCTCGAAATCTTCTTCTGAAGAAATGATGTCTGAAGGGATTGTAATATTGCTTCCAATATTCTTCGCACAAAGATTTGACCAACATGTAGCACGCTTGGTGTTAACGCTGATATTTGTACCTTCATCAACATCCATAAGATGATTCCAAATAAAAGGTTGAATTTCTACGACCAATTTCATTACTCGGAAAAGAACTGTGTCTTTCAGTTTTTCGAGTTCAGAATCAGCTATACTTTTAACTTCCCACTTATTCATCTTCCTGCCACTTGCAGTAGTATATGTCGACTTGAATTTATATGTGATACTATTATTTCCTGATAATAGTTTTGCATAAATAGTTGTGACATCACCACCCAATTCATTGTATAAAGAAGGTGTTATGACACTTTGTTCCCTCCAAATAGACTCGAAGTCAATTGCTTTGTTCGTTATTTTTGCCAATACAGACATGGTGAATGCAACCATATTCGCTTTATAGCCTGCAAGATTGATTCCGTCTTTACCATAATAAGCATCGATGGTCTTAAACAGAATCAATTTTCCAATGGTTTGCATAAAAGTTTTTTCATCAAAGCGAGTCTTTGACTGAATCATTTTCTTGTAAAATGCGGTGTAACAAGCTTCTCCTCCCTTGCAAACGGTGTGAGGCTCTTGCTCCCAAGACATTATACACTTGGCTAAGGTTGTTTTGTCGAACATCTGATTTTTTGGATACTCTGCATAATATTCACGCTCTTCCTTTGCGTTAGCAGTATGCTTGGCTTTATCCATATACTGTCCACGAGTACGTTCGAAGAACCACTTTGAAATTTCTTTATTCATGGAGTTCTTCACCCATACCATGCGTGATTGTTGCTCCAACTCCTGAAGGAATGGCTCGTTAATACCGAAATCAGACTTCTTGACGGCTGACTGGGTATTGGCAAACTGAGAGATACGAGGAACAAGGGCTTCCTTGGTTTCTTTGTCTTTGATGACAGACACCTTCATAGCAACAAACACCTGCTTAATCATTTCAGGGTCAGTGTTCTTCATCTTCATTACGGCACTAATGCTCGCCGTTGTCTGACCCCCATTCACGATTTGCCAATCCGTAATCTTTGTGATTACAGGACCTTGTTCGGTATCTACAACCTTAATATCTGTGGCTGTTGTTGAGATTCCGTTATTGTATGAGAAAAACATGTCTGGTTCTGGATCACGCTTTTTGTCACCCTTGGCACGTTGAGCAGCCGTTGGCGTGTGACCAATCAAAGTATCACGAATGCCCTTGTTGCTTGCGCCCTTGAACTGAAGGAAGGTGCGGACGTTCTGCTCCAGAATGTGCTGATGGTACTGATTATAAATCTTCGAGAGCGTTTCGCCAGGAATGATAGTCAAATAACACTCTACACGATCTGAAATGTCAGGCATCTTGATGCATGGCAGCGGATTAAATCCTTTATCCTCGAAATCCACCACGACTGCTTCTTTGCCACGAAGGATGTCATCGTGTTTCTTGATGCGCTTAACATCCCAAAGGTGATACTCCATGATGGTGCCTTCCTCTGTCTCTTTTTCATCAATCTCGAGATTGGCAGGGACGATGGCATTTGTCATAAGGAACATCCTTACTCGATCAACCTTCTCAGCATCATTTATTAGCTGAGCTATCTGGTAGAGGTCGCTACGCTTGTCTGTAATTCGCGAGAACATAGTGCCCGACTGAGAACGCTCGAAGAACTTCTCCATCCACTTGAAGTGTCGCTCAATCTCTGACTTAGGTAAGGTATTGCTCTTTTCTGGGTCAACGAGTACGGTAAGGAAGAGGTCTATCGACATCATGTCCTCGTCGCCACTATAGCCCCAGGCATCTATGGCTTCACCGTTTCCTGTATTGAAACTGCAATAGTTTACCTCGTTGACATCGCCAACGTTTTGGATATACTCGACCATCATTTCAGTCAGAGCCTGCTTGGGCTCTTCGGAACCGAAAATAATGTCATCATTATCAGCCTTGAAAGTTTCAAGTTCAGACATTTCTTTTTCGATAACCTTTTTTACAGTATCGTTCACGCCGTCATCCACCTTTGCAGGTTTGAAATCATCAAATTCTTCAATTTGTTCAGTCATATCGGTATATAATTTTTTTCGTTTTAGTACTACATTTATTCCAAGAGCCATTTGAAGCTCAGTTAGTCACATGGAGTGAAAATGCACAACCTATAGGCCTTCGCATTGCCCTGTTGGTCGAAACGAGCAACGCGAAACAGCCCCACGAGATGTATATATACAATAATACTCGTTGACAATAGGATACAATTATGGTTGTAACATCATCAACGAGGCGTACATTTGCATACACCAAACAAGGGGCATTTCCCGTTGCTTTGTTTTTGACGAACAGTTTTGAAGTTGCGAAGTTCATAGGTTGTCAAAACCAAAGCGTCCAGAAAACGCCTTTTTCAAATATGTTCTTCTTTGCACGATGGCAAGTGGTAGTACATAACAACCATTCAAATGATCAATCCGTTTAACACCATACGAGAAAATTATGCGGAGCATCTCCGTGTTCTCGTAAAACGGGTGTTGTCGGAGACCTGCAGGTGGCGCACTTTGAAGTGCTTAGAAATCATTGGTTTGGCTTCATATCCCCTACCAATTCAACCTTTAGGTGATGGTGATCATTTTTTTCTTGCCTTTGCAAAATGTGATTTTTTCGTTACAAATTTACACATTTTCTCTCAGACGGTAGTTAACAAAACCGTTAAAAGTTGCAAAAAGACTGGATTTGCTGTATAATCCGCTGGCATATGCAGCACAGTTACCTATATACCCACATATCGGAGATGGATATATATAAGGTATATCATAAGATAGCCATGTAGGGGCGACATAACTCTAAATGAGGGTGTGTCATTACTTGTGACATACCCTCATATTAACTTAGTCGATAGATGTTCGATAGGTCTTCGATAGATGTTCGATAGGTCTTCGATAGATGT
>CALZTP010000016.1 GCA_945829115.1 uncultured bacterium
TTGCTATGCCTTTCATTTCTTGTTTTCAAAATTTATCTGGAACCATGCGTATTTGTTTCTTGCCCATGTCTTCTGCCCAACGACATAGACGAGCTTGACTGCCCATTTGGGCAATATAGATTTTATGGACTTCTGATTCTGTTTCTTGCTCCACGACCCTGCATAGTTATGCGCACAGAAACTGGTCTTTGTGCGATGTACTTCTATGGCATTCCTGGAATTGAAGAAGTCCTTGCCAAAGACCATGATCTTCTTTTCTTCTTCCTGAAAATCAGTGTTTCCGTTTGTTTTGTAGAATTTATAGTTGAGGGATGTCAGAACGTGGTGGAAACGGCAAGGAAGCGGCAGCATGTCGTATGTGCCGTTTTCTTTCACGAAGTGTTTGCCGTCGTACGAATCAAGCAGGTCTTTTATCCATCCGCAGTGTTTTCTCGTTCCGATGATAGCTGCTTCAAATCCGCGTATCTGGTCATGGCCTATGAAATATGGCAGGGTGAGAAGAACATCAAAACTCTTGTACATGATAACATCTGAATCAAGATATATTCCTCCGAAGTTGTAGAGGGCATAAAGTCTGATATAGTCGGCGGCAAAAGCATATTTCTTCGCTTCGTATGCCTCTTTTGTCCATTCGGTAGAGTCAAGACTGAAATGCTTTTCCGTTACGTTCAGCCCGGAAAGACATGCTACGTCTTTCGGCATCTTTCCCCATAGCCATATCTCATAGCCTTTGAGATGCTCCCTCCATGTTTGAAGACATTGCTTAATGCTGTCCGGGAAGTTATCACCAGACAACCAGCATAGATGTATTATCTTTGGAATCATATTTAAATCTTTTTGTCATAAAACGGAATATCACCTATTCGAGGGTGAGGGTGAAACTCCCTCATTCTACTCGACCCTGACCCTAGCGGATAGCACAGATTGACACGTATAATCAAATCATTGATTAGAGTATGATAACATTCGAATCACCTTGCACGGATTGCCAGCAGCTATGCAGTCGGCGGGGATGCTCTTAGTCACCACGCTGCCGGCACCAATAATGCTGCGTGCGCCGATTGTCACGCCTTTCAGTATGATGCTATGAGCGCCAATCCATACATCATCTTCAATCGTTATAGGAGCGGATTTGACATACTGCCCGTCTTCATCAGACTGAGGGAGCGAGTGGTTACGGACACGATAGTCCATCTCATGACAGTCCGTGTCAATGATAAGCACACAAGCACCGATGTTCACGTTGTTGCCAATCTTCAGACTGTCGTGTATCCACATCCGTGTGCTGCTCTTCCCCACGTTGTCACCAATCGACATCCTCGCTTCTGGCCTGTCCGTCAGTATCGCACCTTGCAGGTTGCTGCCAATAGGGTTCACTGCCTCACCAGAGGAGAAATAAAAGTTGTCACCTATTCTTATTTCACCCCCACAAACGACGGAAATCTTGCCTGGAATCATACAGTTTAGTCCAAACGTCACGCCCTTAGATTTTAGCATTATACGATTTATGTAAGGAAAAAACCTAACACGCAGGGCACACGGAAGATTTATGAGCTTTGAACGAATATTCATACGAATTCAGATAATAATGTTAGTTCCTTCTTGTTCATCTTTTCACAATATCATCTCTTTATACGTCTCTATCAGGCTATTCACGATTGAAACCTTGTCATGCCTGCGCAATGCCACATCATGTGCAGCTTTGCCAATTTTTATGTTCTCATTGATGTCGTTTATCATACGTCCGACATAATAAGCAGCGATGTACGGGTCAGTGACAGGGAAGAGAAGACCTGTCTTGCCGTGTTCCACCATGGAGTCTGTACCACCGACACGGCTTGCCACAACAGGTATCCCTACGAGCTGTGCCTCCCCTACGCTGTTAGGACTGTTTTCCATGTATGACGGATGAAAATATAATGTGCTTGACAACAGCGTGTCTCTCAACTGTTCAGCAAAAGCGACACCACAGAGACAGACGTTCACATCCTCATGCTTCAGTCCCGTGTGAGCCTCCATCATATGCGGTTCAACATTCCCGAATACCTTCCACTCAAAGTCGAGATGCATCTCGTTCTTCAGAATATTTGCAACTTTGAGTATCACGTCATATCCCTTGTATGTCGGGAAAGAGATAGTGCTCATGATAACAGGACGCTGTGACATGACGCGATTTTTCTCTTCATAGAAAATGTCACGCAGTATCTCACCTCCATAATGATATTCAGCGTTCGGGTTTAGCACAGCTAATGCCTGCTGGTCCCAGTCGGTGCGTCCAAGGACATGAGGCACTGCCTTCAAGATGGCCTTCTCCCAATGGCAGCTGCGATGCCAGTAAGCATGATACATGAAATTCCCGAATTTCCCTTTCAGACCCTTTCCGCTGTTAATGTATTTCCATTTTGAAATGCCTGGCGGAAGGTATATATAGAGAGAAGACCTTGTATATGCAGGATGGTTGGTATATTGCCTGTTACCAAAGCTGCAAGTCCTTGATAGAGTTCAGAGCCAAAGATATGTATCACGTCGGGGCGGAAATCGTCAATCACGGCTTTGAACCTCTGCGTATAGTATGGCCATAGTATTTCGTCTCTTGTGACATCATTGATTTTCAACAGATAGATTATTTTATCTTTAACACATTTGCGATGGTGAGGCACAGGATAATATGTCACTCCTTCCTGCACAACTTTTTCCGGTTGACCATCCATGCAGAACGATATGCCAAGATTCAGATTGCCGTGTTTGACAATCTCCTTTTGTACTGACGCTACCCATCCTCCACCGTTATAGCCACCGCCGCTATTTCTTTGCAATGGTGTGTAAAGGCCTGGGCTGCCAATCCCAGAGAAATGGAATGATTTCGTGGGAGAGGTAGTAGGGGAAGGTGTCGAAGCTAATGGAGACAGGCTCTGCGAACATCAGTCTTGCCCCTCGGCATTGGCATATTTTCGGGAATGAGCACTTGAATGCTAATCCATGCAGTGCCCTTGGCGGATAGAATTCTTTTGCTGCCTGCCCTCCAATTTCTTTCCATGCCTTGAAAGGCGAATATTTGAAATTAATGCTTCCTGGGTGGAGGAATGGCTGTACAGCTTTTATTGTTGTAATAGTGCGTGCGGGCGATTTGTTTTTGAGAATTGCTCGAAAAATGCGATTGCTTTTTTCGCGATATTCTTCCACTTTAATTTCTCAGGAACAAAGAAGTTAGCATTATGTTCATTTTCATAGTAAGAAATGCATTCAGCCAAAGCTCTTGTGTCACCATTATCCACTAACATACCGTTTTCCCCCTGCTCAATAAATTCCTCAAAGGCCCCCACTTTAGTAGCTATCACAGGCGTTCCGAACATCATTGCAGTATGTGTGATTCCACTTTGTGAGCCGTTTACGTATGGGCAAATGACACAAGAAGCATATTTCACGAGGTTAGCAAACTCCTCATCTTTCAGGAATCGATTGATAAGAATAAATCGATTGTCGTGTTTTATTTTTTCTAAAACAGAATCATCTCCAGCCCCTGCAATCACGATTTTATTTTTTATCAGTTCAGGATTCTTTATAATAGCGTCATAAAGGAAGCCTAATCCTTTGTAAGGTTGAATAATTCCGATAAACAAGCTGTATTGTTCATTGATGATGGGCACAGAGACATCAAATAAGGAGTAAGTTTCGAAAGGTCCAAAATAGATTGTTTTAACATCAATGTTAGGACATTCCTTTCTTAATGTTCTTGCTGTATTCTCAGAATATGTTATTATGGGGAAACCTAAGTTCATTGTCTTGACAACAACATTCTTCAATCTCCTATCGCTAACATGGTTTCTCAGAATCTCATGATAGGCAATTACTACATTTCTGAATCTTTTTCTTTTCAGAATGCTACATAGCCGCGAATCCCATTCTTCATTTACGTTGATATAGATTACATCGTATTTCTCAGACAATAATTTCTCAGTTATCTTTCTTAAAACGACCTCATTTTTCAAGTAGCCAATCAAGCCCTTCAGACTTCTTTTTCCACATAATCTATAAGGTGCAACATTAATGCTTACAGCTTTGTCTATGTATTTGTACATGCTGTTCTCTTCAGACAAGGCGGTTATGCCATATCCCCCCACTTCTTTTCCGAAAGAAAGATTCTCTGCTTCAGTCTCTCCTTCTCTTGCAAGGAAAAACATTGAGACCTTGTTTCCCAAATCGTGGAGATGTTTTGCAAAAGGAATTGTTGCCCCTTCAAAGAATGTACTAATAAAACAGATATTCATTTTATTTCAAGATAAAAATTTTCTGTAAGAGATTAACAACATTTACGTGCACAAAATCTTTGCTGTAAAGAGAAATTACAACGAGGAAAGCTTCCAGGAGGCTGCATTTTTTCAAGAATTTCCTTACCAAATTCCAAAACCCTTTTGATGAATTGAAGAACCCGTTCTGTTTCATGACAAGGAGATTTAAGAAGACGAATCTTTTCTGTGCTCCTTTTTCAAAGTTGTCGATATTATCAGTGAAATCGTTTATCAACGTAAAGAAAGCCTTTTCCTCTTTTTCTCTGTTTCTTTTCTGAGTGATTGAGCCAGGAGTCACTCTATAGAAATATGTTTCTTTCAGACAGAAAGCCATACGTGAGACATGTTTCGCCAAGAAGAAGGTCCAATAGGTGTCTTCATGAATAATGCCCTCCTTGAACCAGATTCCATTGTTAACAATTAGCCTTTTCTCGACGAGCCTGTTTTGTGCCATAACAGGGTTTACGTCATAATTCAACAACGTCTTCATAATATATTTTCTGTCGTCGGTGAAAGATGGATGTTGTATGGTAGAGAGATTCTTTAGATATTCTGAATCAGAAGAATATCCTCCCTGTACCAGTTCAGCATTGTTTTCTGTTGCAGCAGAGAAAAGGGAATAGAGGCAATTTGGCAGGAGGAAGTCGTCGCTGTCAAGAAAAAAAACATACTTCCCTTGTGCAGCCCTTATGCCAGTGTTCCTTGCTGCTGAGAGCCCTTTGTTCTTCTCATGATGTATTATCTTGAACTTTACATTTCCAGAATATCCTTGAATGAAATTTTCTGCAATCGTTATGCTGTTGTCTCTTCCGCAGTCGTTCACGAGAATGCATTCCACACCCTCAGTCATAGATTGTTGTGCAACAGAAATTAGGCATTGCTCGATGTAGTGCTCAACATTGTAAATAGGAACAATAATAGAGATATGTATCATTTTCTATCAACGCTGACAGGTAATAAAATCCAGTTTTTCTGATAAATATCCGATTTAAAATCAAGGTTATACCATCTGCTTGGAGCGATTACAGTTTTCCGCTCGTTATCAGAAAGGAATTGTGCCCACCAATGCAATGTGCTGTTGCTAATGATGAAATGCTTGCACGAAGACATGAGCCGCATGGTTTCCCACACCTCGTCTTTCCCTGATTCGTAAAAGCATTCGCACCCCTCAATTTTTATGTTTTCCTTTGCCCATTCAATATCGTTAGAAAAGAGTATGAAGACCGGATTGTTTATCTTTTCTTTCATCAAGTCAATAGCATCTTCGTAATATTTCTTGTCGCAAACGAAGTAAGTGCTTTTAATTTTCTCATCGTCAACGAAATCGCCCCTTCTGATGCTTATTGCCACAGAATTGGAGGAACGTATTTTTTCTAACAGTTCCCTATTGTATTTGTGAAGAGGACTTTTCGGTTTGAAATGTTCCCTTAACTCCTTTTGGCAGTTGTCGAAATATCTATCACATTCAAACGACCCCTTTACAATTATATTCTTCACCCACCAAGGCTTCTTCAATCTGAAAGGGTGATAGCCAATGCTTAGGAAATACAATCCGAAGAATTCCATTACAGGAAGCCATTTCCTCTCGTATTTGTTTTTTTTCAAGAAGTCACCTGCATAGGGATAGAATCGTTTGAAAACTTTCAAGACGATGTATTGCAGAATGGAATAATTCAGAGCGTCCTGCTTTTCCGTTCCAATAGTGTTGAAATACTCCAATTGGTTTTCGTTGAAGAATCCTGAGACGTATTTATCTCTGTGAACTTCATCGAAGTTGAAAATCAGAGTCTCAGAAGGATTTGCTTTCTGCAGTTTTCTGGCAAAGGCATATTGGAACATCTGGTTTCCCAATCGCCCACTAATGCTTACATAAATCATTGTCTTGGGTTTTTAATATTTCCGTAAGCTTTCACGATTCTTTCGTCAATCTCTGCACCTAACCAAATAATGTCACAATCTTCGTTCAGAGAAGATACAGCACTGGAACATACCGTAATGGCAGTCTTGAATCGAATGCCCATGATATCTAAGAGCTGTTGAGGCGCCTTCGTTACGAGAGTGGATATTCCTGGAAATGCTTTCTTATAGTCGTATCTGTCACGTGGATGCAGTTTCACCAAAATGTTATCCGAACCGAATTTTTCCACAAAAGGCAGGAAGATATTCCTTATTTCTTCATCTTGAAGATGAGCATCTTCTTGCAACGGCTGACTGAAAATGACTATATCTTTTTTTATTGAGTTAAGAGGCGGTAGTGAAAAAGCCTTTGAGATTAGATTTCTCTTTGAATCTGGTGCATTATGCCATAGTTCCACCAAAGAAATTCTTTCATAGGGCAGGGATTTTTCAATAAAAAGTTCCTCGTCTTTTGTGGAAGAAATAATTCTTTTCCTGCACCAAGGATTGTGCCCGGCATAACGTTGGTATATTCTTCCCACTTTGAAGTTATACCATAATGCGCTGAATGTAGGCTTGAAGGTTATTTCTTTTCTTTCTTCCCGAATAGAAAAGAAATTTGGACAATCTTCAATGACATTATATGGAAGATTGTCAATCAGAGCAGGAGCAAAGAAGACATGGTCTTGGGCGAAGATTTCAGCCTCCTTGAGTTGCTTCCTATACTTCAGACATTTTATTCGATATTTTATCAGTTCTTTGTTTGTAAAAGGACAGATGGGGCTCATGATGATCTTTTTCTCAAGGTTACATGCTCCACAGTTGTTTCCAACAAAGAACGTTGTGTTCTGCAGCATCTCGTCGGTTGCGTACAATAGATACAACATCAGAGCGTATGTTGCATCGCCTATAAAAACATATCTCATTTTTTTCCTGTCTTTTCCTTAATGTAATGAACAATATAAGATAGAGTCTTATTTTTGAACAACAACGATGTGGCAATGTAAACTGCAATGCCAGTGAAAATCTGTATTGCTAACAACGCATGAATGTTCATTTCAATCATTCCCACCACATAAACCACTGCTGCCATGAACAAAGCTTGCAAGGTGTTTGGCAAGATGTCGAGAATCTGGTCTTTATATGAATAGCCTATGTTTTTTTTATTTGGGTAAGAATTGATGAGATAAACAAAGATGTTGAAGAAAAGCATTCCCCATGCAATTGCTATAGGACTAATGAACATAGTGCCAATGATCACTGCTAAAAGAATTGGCTTTTTAATAAATTCCAATTTTAGAATAAGCCCTATAAGTCCCCTTGCCTTCAGTGCTTGAAGATTTACGTTACACATTATTCCGATGGCAAAACAGAAGCAGGTTATTTGCATGAAAGGAATACAAGGCGCCCACCTCTCTGTGTAGAGCACCACCACAATCTTGTCAGCCGTAGTAGCCAGCCCGAACAACATTGGAAAGAGAATGAATGTGCTTGTCTGTATTGCCTTTCTTAATGCCTTCTTCATTGCTTCCGCATCGTTTTGAATATTCACCAATGCAGGGAAGAGAACCGTTTGAATGGTGTTGTCGATATTATTGCAGATAAGATTTGGCAGCCCTTCACCTCTGTTGAAATAGGCAAGGTCAGAACTGGAATATTTCATTCCCAAGGCATAGCCTCTCACTTGTGATGTCAACGTGCTGATGAAACTTGTGCCCATGTATTTCAATCCCGTAGAAAACAAAGACTTGAACCGTTTGTAGCAGAACTGGAATTTTGGATGCCAGTCGAGGAGGAAATATATTACGATGGTGCTGGTGACGAGGTTGGAAATCTGCTGTCCGACAAGTGCCCATGCTCCATAGCCATTGTATGCCATGTAAATGCCTGTTGATGCTGAGACGGCAAGGCTGATGGTATTGCTATAAAAATACCATTTGAACATCATTCTTCGTGTGACAACAGAATTTTGCACTCCAGCAAGTGCTCCTAATGGCATGGTAAGCGCCATCACCCGGATGATGTCTGTCAGCAGTTGCTCGTCGTTCTTGCTGAAGAGCATGCTGAAAAACGGAGCAATGAAGAAAATGATGCCATAGAGAATGCAGGCGAAAAGGAACTGTGTCACGAACATGGTGTTGAAGTCCTTCTCGTCAGCATCTTTCTTCTGTATAAGAGCAGGTCCTAAACCGCCATCGGAGAATATTCCCATAAGAATGAGTAACATTCCCGCCAAAGCCACTATGCCGTAGTCGTTAGGAGTGAGAATACGTGCAAGAATAACGGTTATTGCAAAGCTGATAGCTTGTGAACTGATCTTTTGAAAAAAAGACCAGAACATACCGTTAATTGTCTTGTCTCTTAGGCTTTCTTTCATGAATTATTTACTTTCTAACTTTTCGTGCTCTATACCATATGTAGAACAGTTGTAATGCATCGATTTTCCCTTTTATTGCTTGTTTCGCACATAAAAACTTATAGCATCGTTTGAATTGTTTCCAGTTTGAGAACTCCATTCCTTCACGTATCTGTCTCAACCATGATTCTTGGTATAAGCGCGAAAATTCTAGTATGCGGTTTTTGCTTAATAAAGAGCCATCGGACTTGATGTTATTAACAAATTTCTCAAAGAACAGCAGATTCTCTATTCTTGCTTCTGCTCGCAGTGCCAACTGTTTGTCGCTTGCCTTGCCTGAAATGTTTATATCTGATATTCTGAATGAGAAAACAACAGAAGGCGTATTGCACACTCCATTTGTTGACATCTTCATGTATGCTGTCTCATCGCTACCCCAAGCGAGAGGGAAACGCTCAAAGCTCCCTTTTTCTTTCAATATATCTGTCTTAAATACAAAATTCGCGAGGCAATGTATTCGCTTGAGGTTAAAGAAACCATACAAAGCATCAACTTGATTCTCATATTCAGGGGCTATAGCATCAACAGCTGTGACTTCATCAGAGCCATTAATTCTTTGAGCTCTACCTCTGAGCATATTGGCTTCTGGATATTTATCTATAAGGTTGTCTATTTCTTGTAAAAACATTGGGGCATAAACATCATCATCACTCGCCATAATACAGTATTCTGTGTCACATACATCAACTAGCATGTTCCAGTGTTTGGCTAAATTATCCCCACCAATGTTTTGCTCGTTTCGGCGATAGGAAAAACGGTTGTCACCTCCACATATTTTGTAAAAGATGCATTGAATATCGTCTGGTGAATGGTCATCGGACACAATTACCTTAAAATTTTTGTACGTTTGTCGTTTTATGCTCAATAAAGTATCTTCAAAGTATTTCCCTTTGTATGCTGGGAGTAGGAATGTATATTTTCTCATTGTGCAATATCATTTAATATGCGAATAATTGGTCATAATTCACCTCATTGCGTAGTAACCTCTTGCGTTTACGTTCATACTGAGGTGATAGAATATCTCTTTTCGGGTTATAACTACTTGTTTTAATGCCTGCAAGATGAATAATGAGATGAGGAAGTGCATCTGTCATATATGGCAATCGTGCATTGTTTACAATAGAGTTGTAATCTTTTTCGTGGTTTTCCTTGAACTTATCTGTACAATAAATCCACATTGGAACTTCAAAATTCTCAATAGCATTGTCCTTGTCAATATTTTCAAATGTCTGGCGCCCATATTTCTTACCGTTTCCAGGTCCAAACATTCGCTCTGAATGGTCAGAAAGATAAATAATGACAGCATCTTTCATCTTGTAGTTCTCAACAATAAGATTCAGGGCGTAGTCATTATAGTATATGCTGTTGTCATATTCTGCTATCAGCTTTTTATCTTCAATAGGCAAGTCTGGACGATTGATATCAGCATGAGAGAAAATTCCCATTTTGCTTGGGTATCTCATAGAATATGCGAAATGTTGACCTAAAAAATGATATATGATAAACTCTTTATGTTGAGATGTTTTGCGTCTCTGGAAGTCTTCGAGAAGCATTTCTGCATCATATTCAAACATTTTTGTGTTTCTGTAATCGAACTGTTGATCACTAAGTGCTTTTTCATTGAGAAAGAAGCCCCCTGAAATGCCACATATTGAATTGTCTTTATTTGGAACAAACTGGTTTGTGACAAAAGACACGTAATAACCAGCTTTCTTCATAACACAACCAAGCAGAGGATAATCACACCACTCTCCACTATCTCCGATGCAGTAAGTAGTCATCATGTTTTTAAATGAGTGGGATGTTAAATCCCATGAACTCACAACATCAAAGAAAGGCACTAAATTCCCTTCCGCCATCCACCTCATTTGATTAGGTGTTGTTGCATTTTTATATCCATATAACTGTGAATGATGTTTGTTGTAGCTTTCCCCAATAACGAGTATAATGAGTGGGCAATAGTTGTCTGTTTGTGCAACAGTCGTATTTACCCCTGCGTTATATAGTTGGTATGTTTGCTTTGATAGCAGTTGGCATGTTTTTAAACTGTAAGCCAGTCTTGATATGGGCTGTCCAAAAATGTCATTATAGTCATGAGATGGTACAGCATTCAAGATTAAGGATTCTACTTCTCCTACCGTATTGCACAAAAGAGTTGAAATTTGATCGTGTTTATTTTTAGTCCAGTAACACCCTCCCCTAAGTGTGGAAGCCGTTAAGATAGCAAAAATGCAGATGGAGACTATCTTACTGAGTTTACTGTTATAAAACCGTGATATGTGCTTTGACGATAAGTATATAATTATGTTCACTATAGCCAGTGTCGCTACAATTATAATAGGCTTGGTTATTGAACTTAATGACAAATATGTTGAAATGAACTCTTGAGATTCTCGTGCATCTGTTTCAAATAATAATTGCAGTATTGAGGGATTAAATGTACTCGAAAATTTTGTAATACAGAAGGTCTCTATTATGACCAACATATACGCAACTGCTGATATACATATTTCGATTGGGTATTGGAATTTTTTGTTGAATAAATCTATAAAAAGGCACAATACATAAATGTCTAACACAAATCCTGCCAACACCTTGCTATGCAGATGAGCATCACGATAAACGTCTGTTGCAATATAGCACGAAAGAAAGGCAAGGGCAATCATAAAGAAAGTGAATGTCCTGTGCCTTTCAAAAGGAGAAATTATTTTATGACACACATTTTTTATGTGCTCATAGAAAAAGTATTTATTTCGCATTGAAATTGCTTATATAAGGGTCAATCTGACTTACACTCTCGTCCATGTCTAACCAAGCACGAGCGCAAGCTAGGTCGAGGCCATCGTCAATGTCGCATCCTGTTCTTTTGTCAACTATAAATTTGAAAGGATTCCTTCCGTGGAAATACGACCATTCTATCATTTTCTTTCTCGGAGCAATCAGTATGCCGTCTGTAACAAAATACATTGTAGGGAGCTTTTGACTAGGAACGTGCTTTAGTCCTAATTCGTAATTGAGCGGACCTTCTTCTGTCCAGATATATCGCTTGAAACTTTCTACACTCATCAGCGAGTCATAGCCTTGCTCTAAAGCGGGATAATAAGCGTTTATTGCTGCACGATAGTCTTTTGGGAAAACGAGCGGAGAGGTGCATGTTGCCCAAAGAATATCGTCGCCATCAACACTTTCTGCAATATGTCTAACAACTTCACCGAATGTCTTCGTCTTCTCGTCGCAATACTCAGGAGCTCGCTTGTGGGTGTCGGCACCAGCTGCTTTTGCCATTTCAAGCATAAGGTCAGAGTCTGAAGAGACAACAATTCTCGTTACCTCTGGAACTTGCTTTAACTGGTTGATTTTGTTTATAAGAAGGTTTGTGCCAGCAAAAGGTGCGATGTTTTTGTTTTTTAGTCTTGTACTTCCTGCACGTACAGGAATGATAGCGGTAATCGTATTCATAACGTCTGTTTTATTTTTTTTTTGTGAAAATATTCTAGATTGATTCCTCTCCCTTCCTCTTTTAACCTTTTTCGTTCTTAACCTCACGGTATTTCAGGTATTCATTCGTGTCATCATGGCCGAGGGCACGGAGGGCATTGCACATGGCGGTGGCATGTATGATGCGAAGTTTGCCAGTGAGGGTAGTGTTAGAATATTGAGTTACAAGCTGTTGAAGACGTACGAGTGCCTCTGCTGATAGTGTGCTGCGGTTGAGGAGAGCATCTTCTGAGATGGCGAGAAATTCATTGATACGCTTTCGGTTACGTGATGCGCTTGAAAGCTCAACGTATTGCAGGTCGTCGAGCGTGAGGGAGAGTATAGGGGTGGCGAGAAGGTCGGAGAGCGTTACAAGGACGGTGCAGGAACGGTTGCCTCGCTTAGAGATTAGCGTGCCCTCTATTCCAGTGAACGGACCTCGGATAATTCTAACGGCATCTCCTTCTGTGACTTCTGGAGAGACAGGAGTGAAGGTTGCCTCTTGTTTCAGAATTTCCAATACCTTTCTGAAGTTCTCCACCTCAGAGTCGTGGATGACTGTCTGCCGTTGTGCTGTGGCGTTTATGAATCGTATCTCCGTTGTAAGCAGGGAGGTGGTTCTTAAAGTGCTGATAACCTCCTTTTCTGCCTTTATGAAGATATAGCTTCCCGGAACGAGCCGCTCTTTTCCTTTCACATATTCCGTAGGCACAAAGAAGTCGTGTATCGGAAGCACCTGCTTAGCCTTTTCCAGCTCAGCAACAAGTTTCACCGTGGCATAGCGACCGTAGAGCACGTGCCATCTCACGGCATTCTGATTCTCTTCTTTGATGACTGTTTCTTTCACTGTTGTTGGAAGGTAAAAAATGGTGGGGGAGAAAGGAGTAAGGTGTTCTTCGGGTTTCTCAGACTACGGTAAGTAGTTGAGTGACATAAACTTACAGTTACATCGGGGAATACTATTCCAAAATCTCGTGGTTTTTGATTCCAAGTTATGTTTTGTTGTTTGGTAAAAAACGTTTACAAAGTTATTAAAAATATTTTTAATATCAAAGAAAATCAAGTAAAAATTTCATGAATATCACCATGATAAACATTTTTCTTGGTTTTCTTCATAATTATAAATTGTTAAATAAATGTGAAAATTACGGCCAAAAAGAGAAAATATGAACACAAGAGGTAAAATGTTACGAAATGTAAAATTTGTTGTATATGCAATTTTTAAATTTTGTGGTATGTGTAAACAACAAACTTTAATATTGGGAAGCATGTCTGTTTTTCTTAAAAATCAATGTTTATGATTGTGAAATTTGAAGTAATAAAAGTATTGTTTAATTGTATATGTACTAACATAATAAACAGATATTCAATAAAATAAATTAGAAATTAAATATATAGATTCTTTTGCAGACAATGAAGCATACAAGATGATATTGAGGTTTGATATTCTTGTGGTAAAGTTTTTCATGAAATTGTTGAAAAGTAAATAGATGCTTAATGGCTGCTATTTAGCCGCTATTTAGCCGCTATTTAGCCGCTTTTTAGTTTAGGTATGCTTTTTTAGCTAACTCGCCGTTTAATGAATGTTAAATAAACGACTATTTGAACAGTAAGTGAAATGCCGGCGAGATGCCGTTGAAATAGTATTGAATACATTTATTTCTAAAAGATGATAAAAAAATCTCGCATTTATCGAGAAATATCAATCTTTTTTTGTAACTTTGCAGTTAAAATAGTATCTGGAATATGAAAAGTAACAAAAGCAAAAATACAAAGACAAGTAAAACAGCTGATAAGGAGAAAAAATCCTTCGCTGAAGTGATGGGTTTCGGAAGTGTTATACACAGTGAGACTTTTGATTTTATCATAGGAGTCATACTATTCGCTTTGGCAGTATTCCTTTTCTGCGCAATGATAAGTTATTTCTCTACGGCAGAGGCAGACCAAAGTCTTCTGTTGAACCTGAGGCCAGGAGAACTTATTTCTTCAAGTAAGGAATTTGGGAATATCTGTGGTTCGATAGGCTCTCTCGTAAGCTATCTGCTCATAGTGAAATGCTTCGGATTTTCCTCATTCCTCATACCCTCCTTTATATTATTCTGCGGACTGCAGCTAATGGGGGCTTACAAGGTGAACCTTATGAAATGGTTCCTCATTATGGCAGTTCTCATGGTGTGGTTCAGCATCACATTCGCAATGTTCCTAACACCGATGCTTGGGGAAGAAGTTTATACACCTGGTGGTGCTCATGGCGATATGGTGTGTCAATTCCTGAAAGGAGTGATTGGCACGCCAGGACTCATTGCCGTACTCGGAATAGTTGCAGTGGCATTCCTTACCTATGTCTCCTCAGAGACAATCGACTTCGTGCGCCATCTCCTAAACCCTGTTGGCTACCTATCGGGAAAGGTGAAGTTCACCATTCAGCAAGGTCACGAGGAAGAAGCTGGTAACTATGAAAAATATGAAGACCCTGCTGCTCAGACTGTTAGCTTTAATGATGGCATAGCAACCTTTAACCAGCCTGACAATACAGAAGACACTGAGAACACAACGCTCGTTGATGAACAGTCGCATGAAATCATCAATCCTGCCCTTGCTATAGAAGATGCCATAAAAGAAGCTGCCATAAAGCCCCAAAAGAGCGCAGAGGAAAAGCAAGAGCCGGAGTTTGAGGTTGTTGAAACCATAACAGAAGAGAATGCGAACGGAAAGAGTGTTGCTCATTACGATATGAACACCCCGATTAATCCTCGTGAGCCCTTCACAAACTATGCATTCCCTCCGCTTAGTCTGTTGAAGAAATACGAAAACGACAGTAAACCGTATATCGACAAAGACGAGCTCATTGCCAACAAGCAGAGAATAGTTGAGGTTCTCAATTCCTTTAAGGTGCAGATAAAGGAGATAAAGGCAACGGTAGGTCCTACCATCACTCTCTACGAGATCACACCGGCAGAGGGTGTTCGCATCTCCAGAATTCGTAATCTTGAAGACGATATAGCTCTCTCGCTCGCTGCACTCGGCATTCGAATCATTGCTCCTATTCCAGGAAAGGGAACAATAGGTATCGAGGTGCCAAACGCAAAGCCTGCCATTGTCTCTATGGAGTCTATTCTTAACTCAAAGAAATTCCAGGAGACAACAATGGAATTGCCTATCGCACTCGGAAAGACCATCACCAACGAGGTGTTCATGGTTGACCTTGCAAAGCAGCCACACCTCCTCGTGGCTGGTGCTACTGGTCAGGGAAAGTCTGTCGGACTAAACGCCATCATCACCTCCCTCCTCTACAAAAAACATCCTAACGAGTTGAAAATCGTGCTCGTTGACCCTAAGAAGGTGGAGTTCTCTGTCTACAGTCCGATTGCCGACCACTTCATGGCCTCTGTCGACGAAGATGAGAGTCCAATCATCACCGATGTTACAAAGGTGGTGAGAACACTGAAGTCGCTCTGTGCACTCATGGACCATCGCTACGACATGCTGAAAATCGCTGGTGCACGAAATATTAAGGAGTACAACCAGAAATTCCTTAGTCATCAGCTTAATCCAGAGCGTGGACATGAATACATGCCGTATATCGTTGTGGTGATCGATGAGTTTGGTGACCTCATCATGACCGCCGGAAAAGAAGTGGAACTGCCAATTGCTCGTATTGCACAGTTGGCACGTGCTGTCGGAATGCACATGGTGATTGCTACTCAGCGACCAACAACAACCATCATCACCGGTAATATCAAGGCAAACTTCCCAGGAAGAATTGCATTCCGTGTGGGAGCACAGATAGACTCGCGAACAATTCTCGACCGTCCAGGTGCCAACCAGCTTGTGGGTCGTGGCGATATGCTCTTCCTCAACGGCACAGAGCCTGTGCGTGTGCAGTGTGCATTCGTAGACACTCCAGAGGTGGAGAGCATCACGAAATACATCTCCGAGCAGCCTGGTCCGCTCCATCCTCTTGAGTTGCCAGAGCCAGTGGCAGAGGGTGAGGGAATCAGTGGTGGAGTGAGCGATTCAAGCATCTCCGACCTCGACCCGCTCTTTGAAGAGGTGGCTCGCTTCATTGTTGCATCAAACCTCGGCTCTACATCTGCCATCCAGAGAAAGTTCTCTATTGGCTACAACCGTGCAGGACGACTAATGGACCAAATAGAGCGTATGGGAATCGTGGGAAGCGCACAGGGCTCAAAACCTCGTGAGGTGCTCATAACAGACGAGTCGTCTCTCGAAATGCTTTTCTCACAGCTAAGGCAATAGCACTTTAGTGATGAAGACTTCTGACAGACTTCTTTCATGATTTATAAAGAAAAAAACTGTCTAATTTTCTCATTTCAAGCGAGCAAACAAATTCACAGAAAATACCTTACAAATGAAAAAAATATTTCTCTCTCTGATATTTGCGTGTGCGGCAATTGTCTCTTTTGCCGACAGTGCCGCTGACGCAAGGAAGGTGCTCGACAACCTTTCAACAAGAATTGTGAAGGGTGGGGGAGCAACAGCCCAATTTTCCATGTCGGGAAGTGCTGGCTCACTCTCTGGTCGGGTGTCTATAAAAAACAGTAAGTTCTTCGTCGCCACAGCCGCTATGACGGCATGGTATAACGGAAAAACGCAATGGGTATATGTAAAGCAGAACGAAGAAGTGAACATTTCCAATCCCTCGTCTGCTTCACAGCAGACAATGAACCCTTACGCTTTCCTCTCCTTATATAAAAAAGGATATACTCTCTCCATGAAGAAAGAGGGGCAGAGCAGAACGGTGAGAATGGTTTCTCAGAAGAACGCAATGAAAGAGGTTGTTATCACGTTCGGAAAAGGTGATGTGCCTTCTCTCGTGAAGTTCTGTCAAGGTGGGAAATGGACCACCATTCGTCTCTCTTCCTTTAAGATCACGAAGGTTCCAGAGAGCACGTTTGTCTTTAACGCAAAGAATTTTCCTAACGCAGAAGTAATAGACTTAAGATGATATACCCACAGAATTTTGAGAAGAAGATTGGCTTTGACAGCATTCGAACAATGTTGTCAGGATTCTGTATCTGCGGTCTTGGAAGGAAGATGGTGGAAGACATGGATTTTTCCTCTGATGCAAAGGAAATTTCCACTCTCATGGATCAGATTCGGGAGTTCAGAAGAATAAAGGAGGAGAACGACGACTTCCCACTCGAGAACTTCTACGACATGCGTGAGGCTATCTCTCGCCTGCGCATTGAAGGAACACATCTTGAGGAAGAGGAGCTCTGCTACCTCCAACGCTCGTTGTCTACCATCCATAAGATCATAATCTATCTCTCCCGCGACTCAGAAGAAAATGCTAATGGGGAGATAACATATAAATATCCTACCCTCCAGCTGCTTACAGAAGATATCTGCATCTTCCCGAACATAATCTCAAGAATAGAGAACATTCTCGATAAATACGGGAAAATAAAAGATACGGCAACACCAGAATTGGCACGCATACGCTATGAATTGTCTAAGATGGCTGGAAGTGTGTCAAGGACTTTGAACGGTATTCTGAATGCGGCAAAGCAGGAGGGTATCATCGAAAAAGACACAGCTCCCACACTTCGTGATGGTCGTCTCGTGATTCCTGTTATTCCTGCCATGAAACGAAAGATTCATGGCATTGTGCACGATGAATCGGCATCGGGAAGAACGGTCTATATAGAGCCTACAGAGGTTGTGGAAGCAAACAACCGCATTCGTGAGCTTGAGGCTGACGAGCGCCGTGAGGTGGTGAAAATTTTGAAGGATATGGCGAAGATGATTAGGCCGTATATCTGTGAGATTGGAGATTCTTACCGCCTCCTCGCACATGTAGACTTTATTCGTGCAAAGACCCTCCTTGCCGAGAAAATTCAAGCCATTGAGCCAATCGTGAAGAACGAGCAGCATATCGATTGGATTCAAGCAAGACATCCTCTCCTTCAGCTTTCGCTTGAGAAGCATGAGAAAGAGCGTGTTCCAGAAGATAATTCTCCAGTGAAGAAGATCATACCGCTTGACATTCACCTTACGAAGGAGAAGCGCATGCTGATTATCTCTGGTCCGAATGCAGGCGGAAAATCGGTGTGTCTGAAGACGGTCGGACTCTTGCAGTATATGCTGCAATGCGGACTCTCCATTCCTGTCAGTGAGCGCTCAGAGGCAGGTGTCTTCACAAGCATAATGATTGATATTGGTGACGAACAGAGCATTTCTGACGACCTCTCCACATACTCCAGTCATCTTATGAACATGAAACACATGCTTCGAAATGCTAACGACAGCACCGTGATTCTCATTGATGAGTTTGGCACGGGAACAGAACCTACCATCGGTGGCGCAATTGCTGAGAGCGTGCTTGAGAAGCTTTGCGAGAATGGTGTCTGGGGCGTCATAACCACTCACTATCAGAATCTTAAGGAGTTTGCAGACAGTCATGAAGGGGTTATGAATGGAGCAATGCTCTACGACCGCAATCAGATGCGCCCTCTCTTCCAGCTGGCTATCGGAAAGCCAGGCTCTTCGTTCGCCATTGAGATTGCAAGGAAGATAGGCTTGCCAGAATCGGTCATTCAGAAGGCAACAGACATTGTTGGTCAGGAGTATATACAGAGCGATAAATATCTGCAGGATATCGTCAGAGACAAGAAATACTGGGAAGGCAAGCGTCAGACTATCCGTATGCGTGAGAAAGATATGGAGTCCACCATCCTGCAATACCAGGAAGAGAAGCAACGCCTTGAAGCCGAAAGGAAGGCTATTCTCACTAAAGCAAAGGAAGAGGCAAGGGAACTGCTTGTTGAGAGCAATCGCCGCATAGAGCTTGCCATCAAGGAAATTCGTGAGGCGCAGGCTGAGAAGGAGGAGACGAAACGTATTCGTGAGGAGCTTCAGGCGTTTGAGGAAGATGTTAATGAGATTGATGTTCAGCAGAAAGAGGATGCCATACAGAGAAAGATTGAGCAGATTCAGCAACGCCAAAAGAGAAGAGAGGAAAGGAAGCGAAACAAGGCAGAAGGAAAACTCTCTGAGGCGCAAGAGAAGGCTGCTGCTATTCTCCGTGAAGCGGCTCAGAAAGTGGAGTTGAATCGTCCGATCGCTGTTGGCGACAGTGTAAGAATAAAGGGCACACAGAGTGTCGGAACGGTTAGCGATATTTCAGGAAAGATGGCAACAGTGCTCTTTACCGGTGGTATGCGGTCAAAGGTTAAGGCAGAACGTCTTGAGCATGCTCGCCAAGAGCAGAAGTCTGATGCTGCCACAAATTCTGGAAACTCTAATCTCTCTGAAAATAAGAACTTAGAGAGGGAAGGATTCTCCTCTGCTGCTGCTTCACTCTTGGCTGAAAAGCATAAGATTTCGACTGCAACTCGTCAGACAATGGACAACCGCATGAAGAATTTCTCGCATGAGATTGATGTGAGAGGAATGCGTGGAGACGAAGCTCTTAACGCTGTGCAGTATTTCATCGACGATGCCATTCTTGCTGGTGTGCAACAGGTGCGCATTCTTCATGGAAAGGGAAACGGTATTCTCCGACAGCTCATACGCCAGTATCTCGGCTCTGTACCAAACGTCATACGCTACAGAGATGAGGATATACGTTTTGGAGGTACGGGAATAACGGTTGCGGAGTTCTAAACTTCTCACAAACATTCAAGGGCTCCTTGGAACATTGAATGGAGGGTGCTAAGACTCTATATATCAACACTCTCAGGGAATAACGATTGCAGACTTAACTCTCTCAATATTTTCGGTTTTTCATAAACATGATTACCGAAGACAATGCAATAATTATTTTTTTTTACTTTTTTATTTTAATTTTTTTATGAACAAAATGAAATTCATGGCAGCAGCACTTTCAGGACTTTTGCTTCTGTCAAGCTGTGGTTCAGCAACAAAGAATGGTGCTCTCATTGGTGCAGGCGGTGGCGCTGCAGTTGGTGCACTCGTAGGTAAATTGATTGGCGGCAACGGAAAGGGTGCGCTCATCGGAGCGGCTGTTGGTGGTGCCGTAGGTACAGGAGCTGGTGCTCTTATCGGCAAGAAGATGGATAAGGCAAAGGCTGCTGCACAGCAGGTTAGCGATGCAAAGGTAGAGACAGTGAAAGATGCAAACGGTCTTGACGCTGTGAAGGTTTCTTTCGACAACGGTATCCTCTTCCAGGTTGGAAAGTCTAATCTCCAGTCTACTGCACAGAACTCTCTCAACCAGTTCGCTCAGAAAGTGCTGAACGTTTATACCGACTGCGACTGCTCTGTCTATGGCTTTGCCTCTTCAGACGGCTCTGACGAGCTGAACCTCCAGCTCTCTCAGCAGCGTGCAAATTCTGTTGCTAACTACCTCAAGAACAACTGCCGCGTTTCTAACGCACAGATTAAGTATGTTCAGGGCTTCGGAGAAGATCCTCAGTATCTCATCATGAACGCTGACGGTACCGAAAACCGTGCAGCAAGCCGTCGTGTAGAGATTTATCTCTATGCTTCTGACGCTATGATCAAGGCTGCTGAGAATGGTACTCTTAACTAAAGAACAGTAACAGAGAACTTCTCTTTTCAATAGAACTTTATTCTTCTAAAGAACACGAGAGTTTCTCTTAACAAAAAGAACATAACAATAATTATGGATGTGCAGATTCTTCTGCATGTCCATAATTTTCGATAAAACATGAATTTATTGAATTTTCTGACTTTCGGACTGCTGAAGAAAATCATCAGATGGATTCTGGCTGCATTCTTCGCTTCTACTCTCTTTGCCGTTATTGTCTATAAATATGTTCCAGTATATGTAACGCCATTGATGATTATGCGTACGGCAGAGCAGATATCAAGCGGAGAGAAAATGAAATGCCACCACCATTGGGTTAGTCTCGAGAAAATCTCTCCACACATGCCTGTGGCTGTGATGGCGAGTGAAGATCAGCGCTTCCTTCTTCACCACGGCTTTGATTTCGATGCAATACAGAAAGCGGCAAAGAGAAACAAAACGTCTGGAAAGAAATATGGAGCTTCTACAATCTCTCAGCAGACGGCAAAGAATGTCTTCCTTTGGCCTCAGAGAAGTTGGGTGAGAAAGGGCTTTGAGATGTATTTCACCTTCCTTATTGAAATGCTTTGGTCGAAACAACGAATAATGGAGGTTTATCTCAACTCCATTGAAATGGGACCAGGAATATACGGCATTGATGCTGTTGCAGAACATCATTTCGGAGGAAAAACAGCTGCAGAGATCACGAGAAGTGAGGCGGCTCTCATTGCTGCCACATTGCCTAATCCGAGAAAATTCTCTTCCCTCGATCCTTCGGAATATATGCGTCGCCGACAGACAAGAATACAGCGGGAAATGAAGTTCATTCCCTCTTTCCCTCGAGAAGGTGAGAAAATTGATCCAAAGACCGTTTCTGGAGGAGTGTACAGCAAGTAGTGAGAAATTATCTCTTCTTTCAATAAAACGACTCTTTCGTTTCAAAGCATTTTTTCTTATATATAGACAAAATAAATATGGTAGATTTGTTTGAACAGTTGAACAGTGCTCAGGCTGAAGCCGTGAAGTATATTGACGGTTCCTCGCTTGTGATTGCAGGTGCAGGAGCAGGAAAGACGCGTGTGCTTACCTACAAGATTGCATACCTCCTGCAGAACGGTTATAAGCCGTGGAACATTCTTGCTCTTACTTTCACCAATAAAGCTGCAAACGAGATGAAGGAGCGCATTGGCGAGTTAGTAGGAGAGGAGATGGCAAGGAAACTTGTCATGGGCACTTTCCACTCTGTCTTCTCAAGAATTCTGAGAATAGAGGCGGAGGCAATCGGTTTCCCTTCCGACTATACCATCTACGATGAATCTGACTCTTGTTCGCTCCTGAAGTCTATCATTAAGGAGATGGGGCTTTCAGACAATTTATATAAGCCGTCACTCGTTCATAAGAATATCTCTCTTGCAAAAAACCATATCTGCCTGCCAGAAAATTATGCTCTTGACGATGCCTACCGAAAGAGAGACGAAAGAGATGGTCTATCAGAGATTTACAAGATTTACGAAGTCTACAACCAGCGCCTGAAGCAGGCAAATGCAATGGACTTCGACGACATTCTTCTTCAAACACATCTTCTCTTCCATAAGAATCCTGACATCAAAAGAAAATATTCTGAGAAATATCAGTTTATTCTCGTTGACGAGTATCAGGATACGAACACCGTACAGCAGGACATCGTGCATTGCCTCGCTTCTGTTTACGGGAAGGTGTGTGCCGTAGGCGATGATGCTCAGTCTATATATGCTTTCCGTGGAGCAAACATAAATAATGTTCTCAACTTCGAAGATACATTCTCTACGGCAGAAAATCCAGTGAAGCTGTTCAAATTAGAGCAAAACTACCGTTCTACACAAACTATAGTAAATGCAGCCAATAGCCTTATACACAAGAATATACATCAGATAAAAAAAGACGTTTACTCAAAAAACGATGAGGGTGAAAAGATTCAGGTGAGGGCATGCTACAGTGACCGCGAAGAGGCTATTGTCGTTGCTAACGACATAAAGCGTAGAAAACGGGCAGGCAATATGAAATTCTCTGACTTCGCAATTCTCTATCGCACAAACGTGCAGAGCAGAATGTTTGAGGAGCAACTCCGTAAGGAGATGATGTCTTACAAGATTGTTGGCGGACTGTCGTTCTATCAGCATAAGGAGATAAAGGATATTATTGCTTATATCCGACTGATTATAAATCATAACGACGAGGAGGCACTAAAGCGTGTCATAAACTATCCGGCTCGTGGAATAGGAAAAACGACTCTCGACAAGGTGTATGCCTTGGCAATAGAACATCAGGTGTCGCCATGGGAAATTGTTGCGATGCCAGTTATACATGGTCTTTCTGTCAGTAAGGCTACAATGACGAAGCTTATGGACTTCGCAAATACCATTGATACTTTTTCAAAAAAACTCAATGACGTTGATGCTTTCACTTTATTGAAGGAGATTCTTGTGGAATTTAAGATAAACGAAGATATCTTCGGAAAAAACGATGTTGAAGACATCAAACGTCAAGATAATGTGCAGGAACTATTGAACGCTGTCTCAGAGTTCGTGGCTGCAAAAATGGAGGTAAGTGGAGATGAGGAAATCTATCTCCCGAACTACCTTCAGGAGATTGCTCTAATGACCGACCTTGACAGTGAGGGTGATACAGACGATCGTATTACGCTCATGACCGTTCATGCAGCAAAAGGACTTGAGTTCCCTGCTGTCTATGTGGTTGGTATGGATGAGAATATCTTCCCTTCTGAGCGCTCAATAGCAATTCCTTCTGCCCTTGAAGAAGAAAGGCGACTGTTTTATGTTGCAATCACGCGAGCAAAGAAATTCTGTATGCTCACTTCTGCTGATAAAAGAAGCAGATATGGAGAACTGACTAACTATAGTCAGTCAAGATTCGTTGGTGAAATAGACAGAAAATATCTTTCTGTCGAGTCAACTGGTTCACGAAGAAATACAAGAAACGGTGATTTCTTCGATTCTTCCTTTGGCTCTTCAAGATATGGAAATAGAAGCAACTCCTATAATAGAAAGAGTGATTCATACGGAAGCGAGAAACCATTCAGAAGCTACGGCTCTTCAAGATATTCCGATTTCACCAATTCTTCATCAAATCGTCAATATCCGCCGATTTCATCGAGACTAAGAAAGATTATTCCTGATTCCTTAGCCTCAACTAATTCTTTGTCCTCATCGTCGTCAGGAGTGTCATCATCTATGTCTGGCTCTTCCTCTGACTACAAAGGACTTACCGTTGGCTGCATGATAGAGCATGAGCGTTTCGGAAAAGGAACGGTAGAGCTGCTTGAAGGCTCTGGAGAAAGCAGCAAAGCAACTGTCGTTTTCCAAAATGGTACGAAGCGCCAACTTCTCCTGAAGTTTGCGAAGATAAAGAAGATTTAATAGACTTTACTGTTGCCATCCTTCCCCGAAGACGCAGGAAAATCAAATATTTTAATCGTATAGATACAATCATAACGTTCTTTTATTACCTTACTTTCGTAATACAATATTCTGAACGTTATGATTGTATTTTTACTTTCGTAACTTAACTATTGTACCATTACCAACCAAAGGTTAAATGCTGTGCAGCACTTCCCCAAGCGTTGGGTGAATATGTATCATATCCCTGAACTGCTGGATTGTCACCTTGCTACACATCATTACGCTCACCTCTTGAATCATATCAGCAGCATGAGCACCAAAGGCGTGGCAACCGATTATTCTGCCACTCTCTTTCTCACAAAGAATCTTTACTAAACCAGACGTCTCGCCCATTGCCACAGCTTTTCCGTTTGCACGATAATACGCCTTATGGCAGGTGTAAGGGATGGAGTTTTGCTGACACGAGTCTTCACTGTGTCCAACACTTGCTGCTTCTGGGAGAGTGAATACTGCAGAAGGCATAATAGAAAGGTCGATAGCGTCTTCTTTTCCTAAAAGCACGTTTATTGAGTGTCTGCCCTGCATGGTGGCAGCATGAGCAAGCATACATCTCGCATTCACATCTCCAATGGCGAAGATATTTTGTTTTGAGGTGCGCATATCATTGTCAACTGTTATTGCACCACGTTCAACACACACTCCTGCTGCCTCAAGGTTCAAAGATGCAGTGTTTGGAGTTCTTCCTGTTGCCATGAGCACCATATCGGCATCTACAGACTGTTCCTTTCCTTTTTTCGAGAAGACAACATGCAGCGAACCATCTTCATTACGCTCTATTCGACTCACCGCACTCTGCATATTGAACGTAGCGTCTATTTCCTTTCTCAGTCGTTTCGCAATGTCACTGTCAAGAACAGGCAGACATTCTTTCAAGAATTCTATCACAGTAACCTCACTGCCGAAAGTGCTGAAGCAAGACGCTAACTCCATTCCAATCACACCAGCTCCTATTATGCAAAGTCGCTTCGGAACTTCAGTAACATTCAGAAGCTCTGTTGACGTCACAACGCCTTCCAGTCCTGCTCCTTCTATCGGCAATATTTTAGCAGAAGAGCCAGTAGCAATAATGATGTTCCGAGCAGAATATTCCTTTCCTTCTGCAAGAACTGTATTCTCGTTCACGAAACTTGCTTCTCCGTGTACCACAGTGATGTTAGGATTTGTAAGCAATGTCTCAATGCCATTCCTCAATTGAGAAATAACACTGTCTTTTCTCTCCACCACCTTTGCATAGTTGAAAGAGAACGAGAGATTCTCAAAACCATATTCGCCACCGTTGCGTATATTCCTCAGAATTTCAGCATGATGGAGCAGAGTCTTTGTTGGAATGCACCCGCAGTTAAGACACGTTCCTCCCACATGGCTTTTTTCAAAAAGCGTAACAGTAAGTCCGTTTTCCGCTGCATAGAGTGCAGTTTCATATCCTCCAGGACCACCTCCAATGATTATTATGTCTGTCATAATTTATTTTCTTAGGATTCTTGATTATGTTTCCAATAACTCTTGTTAGCAATAATCTCAATAACTCTTGTTAGCAATAATGACAACTTAGCATAACAGTTGATACTAAGTTGTCATTATAAGTTTTTTCACCTTTTATAGCGGAAAGCGAAGAACTGGCTGCTTGGCAGCAAGAACATCGTCCACTCTTCCAATTGGTGTATTGTGAGGAGCAGTATGAACCGTTTCTGGTTCAGAGATAGCTTCTTCTGCAATCTTTCGCATTACATCGATGAAAGCGTCCATGGTCTCCTTGCTCTCATTCTCTGTCGGCTCTATCATCAAGCTCTCGTGGAAAAGGAGAGGGAAGTAGATAGTAGGAGCGTGATAGCTATAGTCGAGAAGGCGTTTTGCAACGTCCATGGTGGTAATACCTGTTGATTTATCCTTCAATCCGTTAAACACAAATTCATGCTTGCAGATTCCAGGAATCGGAAGCTCATAGACATCCTTTAGACGCTCCTTTATATAATTAGCGTTGAGAGTAGCGAGTGTGCCTACTTGCTTCAATCCTTCACGTCCTAAGGTGAGAATGTAAGTGTAAGCGCGGAGAGCAACAAGGAAGTTTCCAGCAAAGGCGCTTATTCTGCCAAGGGAGTGTTCGTTTTCCTCAGTCATCGTAAGCATCTCTCCATCATGGATGAAAGGCACAGGAAGAAATTCCTCCAATCCATTCCTTACACCCACCGGACCAGCACCAGGACCACCGCCACCGTGAGGTGTAGAGAATGTCTTGTGGAGGTTGATGTGCATAACATCAAAGCCCATGTCTGCTGGACGAGAAATACCGAGCATAGCATTGAGATTAGCACCATCGTAATACATCAGTCCGCCACATTCATGCACGAGAGCAGTAATCTCTGGAATGTTCCGTTCAAAGAGTCCGAGGGTATTCGGATTTGTCATCATCATTGCCGCCACATCGTCCCCGAGCAATGGCTTCAGAGCCTCTACGTCCACACAACCTTCAGCAGTACTCTTTACCTCAACAACTTCCATTCCGC
The DNA here is from genome assembly GCA_945829115.1 of uncultured bacterium. Classification (GTDB taxonomy): domain Bacteria; phylum Bacteroidota; class Bacteroidia; order Bacteroidales; family Bacteroidaceae; genus Prevotella. The sequence continues at coordinate 26,556 of CALZTP010000016.1, forward strand.
TGATGGCGGCAGAAGCCGGATTAGTGCCGTGAGCACTGTCTGGCACAATTACCTTCGTACGCTTATGGTCGCCTCGGCTTTCGTGGTAAGCACGAATCACCATCAGTCCCACAAGTTCACCATGCGCACCAGCATAAGGGTTAAGCGTAAAACCTCCCATTCCAGTAAGTGCGCAAAGAGCCTGCTGAAGACCCTTATAAACACTTAGCGCACCCTGAACGGTGAAGTCTGGCTGTAGAGGGTGGAGTGCAGCAAATGCCTGCATACCAGCAATTTCCTCGTTCACAACAGGATTGTATTTCATTGTGCAGCTTCCTAACGGGTAGAATCCGTTGTTCACACCGAAGTTGTTATTGCTATGGTTTGTATAATGCCTAACAACAGTCAGTTCGTCACACTCTGGAAGCATGGCATCCGTCTCCCTTTTCAGATGTCCAGGAATATTGTCAACGGAATAACCTCCGAAGTTGTTTTTTGGCAGTGAATAGCCTTTTCTTCCTGGTTTTGAGAGTTCGAAAATGAGATTGCCGTATAGTCTGTTGTTCATGATCTGTCCTCCTTCATAATCTTTATAAGGTTGTCAATATCCTCCCGACTGTTCTTCTCTGTTGCAGCAAAGAGAATCTCATGGTCAGAGATGCGCACACCAGCCATAAAGCCCTTTTCTGCACATCTCTTCTGGAGAGCGTCCACATCGCCATCGTAACGAATCAAGAACTCATTGAAGAACGGCTTTTCGTAAACCTCGTGACATTCTGGAAGGGTGAGGAGAGCATCGTGGAGATAATGAGCTGCAGAGTAGGAGAGCTGTGCCGCCTCTTTCAATCCCTCGCGCCCCATCAGCGACATATATATCGTGACATACAGAGCCATGAGACTCTCGTTAGAGCAGATATTAGATGTTGCCTTATGGCGACGAATATGCTGCTCGCGTGCCTGAAGAGTGAGCACGAAAGCCCGCTGTCCGCGATTGTCAACCGTCTGACCAACAATGCGTCCAGGCATTTTTCTCATAAGCTTCTCCGTGCAGCACATATAGCCTATATATGGTCCTCCGAACGCCATTGGAAGTCCAAGGCTCTGACCCTCACCAACAGCAATGTCAGCACCCCATTCCCCTGGAGTGCGCAGCACGGCAAGGTCGGCAGCAATACTGTTTATGATGAAGAGTGCCTTCGCATTGTGAACTTTTTCAGCAACACCAGAGAAATCTTCTATGATACCAAAGCGGTTTGGCTGCTGGAGAATGACTCCAGCCACGCCACCTTTCTCAAGACGCTCCTCCATAGCCTGGAAGTTTGTCTCGCCGTCACAGGCAGGGATTGTCTCTATGTTCACACCGTGGTATTTTGCGTATGTCTCTGTAACCTTTCTCGTCTTTTCGTCAACGGTCTCAGACAACAACACAGTGTCTACTTTCTTTCCTGCATGGAAAGCCATGAGCATAGCCTCTGCCGTTGCCGTGGTGCCATCATACATTGATGCGTTTGACACTGGCATGCCTGTGAGTTCCGACATCATGGTCTGGTATTCGAAGATATAGTGCAGTGTTCCCTGCGAGATCTCTGCTTGATAAGGCGTGTAACTGGTAAGGAACTCTGAACGCTGTATGATGTTCTGTGCCACAGCCGGACAGTAATGGTCGTAAACCCCTGCTCCAGCGAAGCATATCAGTGGTTTGTTCTGTGCTGCCAACTGTTGGAAGAATCTGCGGACTTCTATCTCACTCTTACCCTCAGGCAGGTCATAGTCGCCCTTGAAGCGTATTTCTTCCGGAACATCGGCAGAGAGGTCCTCGAGAGATGTTATGCCACATGCTGTTAACATCTCCTCAAGGTCTTCTGGAGTATGTGGAAAGTATTTGTACATGGTATGATACTTTTTTCTTTATTTTTTAAGGGGTGTATGTAAAAAAGTATTTTTTTTGAAAGATGTTGTCTCGCTTATGCTTCGTTCTTGCACATCTCCTCGTAAGCAGCAGCATCCATGAGGTTGTCGAGCTCAGTAGGGTCAGACATCTCCACCTTTATAATCCAATTCTCATAAGGATCTTTGTTCAGAAGCTCAGGAGCGTCCTCAAGTTCCTCATTCACCTCAACCACTGTTCCTGTTACAGGCGAGATAAGGTCACTGGCAGCCTTTACGCTCTCCACAGCACCGAAGTCCTCACCAGCCTCTACCTCATCGTCAACTTCAGGCATGTCTACATAAACAACATTGCCCAAAGCATTCTGTGCATAGTCAGAAATTCCTATATAAGCGAAGTTTCCTTCAATCTTTACATATTCATGACTCTCTGAATAATAGAGTCCTTCAACAAATTTTGCCATAGTCTAAGTAGTTTTTCTGTTTAATTATTTATTAGGTAAAAATCAATTTTATTCGGTTTCAACGGAATTTTTCTCATTAGAAAAGAAAGCAATAAACAGTCATGTTCCAAGGGAAATACAACGTTATTGAATTTAGACATCCATAAAAATATTGTTTTTAATGATTGCAATGATTTTTTTTATTGCAATGATTGCAATGTTTTTAATGATTGCAAAGCACAATTATTTATGGTATCTCTTTTCGTAGAATCTCTTCTTCACAACCTTTCCGGTGAACACCTTCTTTCTAATCTGTATATCAAGAGGAGTGTCAAGGGCAGAGAATCGAGAATCAATGAGTGCCATGCAGACACTACGGTCGGTAGAGATGGTATGGTAGCCAGTGGTAACCTCACCAATCTTCTCACCATCTTTCAAAACAGCATATCCATGTCGAGGAATTGCTTTGTCAGAAAGTTCAATGCCTACAATCTTTCTCTCCACTCCCTCGCTCTTCTGCTTCACGAGAGCATCCTTTCCAAGAAACTCCTCTTTCCCAAGCTTGCAGAACATGCCAAGTCCTGCCATGATAGGAGAGATCTCTTCTGAGAGCTCATCGCCATAGAGAGGCAGTCCAGCTTCAAAGCGCAGAGTGTCTCGACATCCTAATCCGCAAGGCTTGCAGCGTCCAGAGTCTATCAGTTTATCCCACATGTCACGTATGGTGTCGTGGTCGGCATAAATCTCAAAGCCATCTTCTCCCGTATATCCCGTGCGACTTACAATCACATCTCCCAGCGTTTTCACCGTATAGAACACCAGCTCCTGACATTCCACTCCAAGCACCTCTTCAAGAACCTTCTCTGAGTCCGGTCCTTGAACTGCCAACTGTCCGTATTCGTCTGACACATTGTGCATATCAATGTCGAAGCCCTCTGCATGCTGTTGCATCCATGCCCAGTCTTTGTCTATATTTGCTGCGTTTATGACGATAAAAAAGTCGTTCTCACCCATCTTGTAGACGAGGAGGTCGTCAACGGTGCCACCATTCTCATAAAGCATCATGCCATAGAGAATTTTTCCCGTCTCCAGTCCAGCGACATCATTCGTGAAGATATGATTAACATATCGCTCTGCATCGCAACCTCGTACAGTTACCTCGCCCATATGACTGACGTCAAAGACACCGCAAGCATTGCGCACAGCTTGATGTTCATCAATGATTCCAGAATATTGTATCGGCATGTCAAATCCGCCGAATGGACTTATCAAAGCACCTAATGCGACATGTTTCTCGTACAAGCAAGTTCTTTTGTTTTCCATTTTGTTATAAAGAAAAATTATAAGGTTTACGTTATGTTAGGTTTCTGGGTGCAAATATATTAATTTTCTCTGACATGACAAGCATTTTTTCCTATTTTTTTGTGTTAAATATATCAAAAAACAAGTTTCTCCTTTTCAACACCACTTTTTATTCGTTTCTTTTCCGATCTTGTCCCCCCTTAGGAATTTTTTTTCTCCTTTCAAACGTTAGAAAGTCCCTTCGTTTTTCCCTTTTTTTTACCTATAAACATGAAAAACAAATGATTTATGTGAAAGAATTGTTATAAAAAAGCGGAAAATATGAAAAAGTGTGATTATCGTTTTGAAATCCGAAAAAAAATCCGTAACTTTGCAACGATTTAGTGCTTTGCTGAAAGTGAGTCGGTCTTCGGCTGCTTCATTGCAAGCAAAAGCGCAAAAATAGTTATTCAATGCATTAGAATTTTTATTTGATGAAGAAAATAATTCTTTCTGCCCTAACCGTGGTCTTGATGACTGGATGTGCGAATGAGTTCAACGCTGTCTATAAGTCTGCCGACTACTTATACAAATACGAATACGCAAAGCAGTGTTACACCTCTGGGAAATATACTCAGGCAACAACATTGCTCAGCGAAATCATAACAATGCTGAAAGGTACCGACCATGCAGAAGAGTCGCTATACCTTTATGCCATGTCGCTCTATAAGGGTGGCGACTACGAGTTAGCAAGCGATGCCTTCAAAAGATGCTACGTTTCTTACCCGAAAGGGCTGTATACCGAAAACGCATACTTCTACGCTGCGGAGAGCCTTTATGAAAGCTCGCCAGAGCCACGACTCGACCAATCGCCAACCATGGCTGCCATAAAAGGCTATCAAGACCTCCTCGATATCTATCCGCGAACATCCTTTCGAGAGGCTGCCCATCAGCGTATGCTTGAGCTGCAAGACAAGCTCGTGACAAAGGAGTTTTACAACGCACGCCTATATTACAACCTCGGAACATATTTCGGAAATTGCCTCTCTGGCGGTTCTAACTACGAGGCATGCATCATCACGGCACAGAACGCTCTTAACGACTATCCTTACATGAACCGTCGAGAAGACTTTGCCCTCCTCATCATGAAGAGTAAGTTCCACCTTGCAGAAAACAGCGTAGAGGCAAAGCGCTACGAACGCTATCAGAATGCGGAAGATGAATGTTACGGTTTCATCAATGAATATCCGGACTCAAAGAACAGAGACCTTGCAGAGAAATATATCTCTGTCTGCAAGAAATACACAGTAAGCAATTAGTCTTCGGCATACCCCCCCCTTTTTCAGTAAAAAAAATAAAAATCTTCTATAATAAAAAATATGGATTACAAGAAATCAAAAGCACCTACCAACACCGTTACGCGTAACATTGTTGAACTCAGCAATGAGACAGGTAACATCTATGAGTCTGTTTGCATTATCGCAAAGCGTTCTAACCAGATTGCTGCAGAAATCAAGCAAGATCTTCAGAAGAAGCTCGCTGAATTCTCTTCCTATAACGACACTCTCGACGAGGTTTTCGAGAACCGTGAGCAGATAGAGATTTCACGCTACTACGAGAAACTCCCAAAGCCTACTCTTCTTGCCGCAGAGGAGTTTGAACGCGACCAGATTTATTGGCGCGACCCGCAGCGTGACAGAAAGAATGAGGACAGATATTAATTCTTCGAGGACATAATTCCAAAAGGTCGTGAAGCAGAAGAGAGAAGGAACCTGAAACTCCATATCTTTCCACATGACCTCTAAACACACCATTCTCAAAGAAATGATACAACGAATACAGACTGTTTATCTCCTCATCTCCGCCATACTCCTCATCGTGTGTAGCGCCATGCCTCTTGCGGCTTACCAGCCAACGGCAGTAGAGAATCCTACACTGCTCTATAATCTCTGCACAATAAATGGAGCTTCTGGAGAATGGAGCTTCTCCTCTTGCGGCCTCCTTGCAATTCTTCTTGCCACCGTTGTTACATCGATTCTCAATATCTTCGGCTACAAGAACCGCAAGCGACAGATGAACCGTTGTCTGATTGCCATCATACTTCTCGTTGTTTGGCATGCACTGTTCATATATCTCTTGAACACCGTTGCACCAGAGAACTCATGGCCAGAGATTCGATACACAGCCTTGCTGCCTTTCATCGCTATCATTCTCCAGTGGTTAGCAAGAATAGGCATTAAGAGAGACGACGACCTCATAAAGTCAATGGACAGAATAAGATAATTTAAATCTATAGAAAAAAGTGAATCTCAGATAATTCCTGACGATTCACTTTTTTTATTTAGTCGTTTCTGAAAGAAACTTCATTTTTTAAGTCTATATCTTATTTTTATATAACGTTTTTACCTTAATATATACACCTTCGTTTATATAAACCCTTGTTCCACACGCCTTTCAACCTTTTCTTTGAATACCGTCAGAATGACACCTCGAACAACAAGGTTGCTCAGGAAAGCAAGCCAAAGAGCATGGTTGTCAAATTTCGGGTAGAGCGCGAGATAAAGCGCAAAGAACACTATGATGCCTGAGAGCGTGCTCAGAAGCATATACCTCGGCAGAGTGGCACCGATATAAACACCGTCCCAGATAAATGCTGCCATTCCGCAGATAGGGAAGAAGAGCGTCCAGAGGAGGTAGTCGTTAGACGTTTTCAACACTTCTTCATTGTCGGTGAAAAACGTGAGGAGGTCGGCATTAAAGAAGGCGTAAACCAATGTGAAGAGGAATGTTAGAAACCCACTGAGGAGAAAGAGTCCGCGGAGGGTTTTTCCATATTCTTCCTTGTCTCTTGCTCCCACCGCCTTTCCCACCAAAGCCTCTCCAGCATATGCCATGCCATCGATGAAATAGCTATACAGCGTAAAGAACTGCATGAACACTGCGTTCACAGCAAGTATGGTGTCTCCACCTTTTGCACCTGCTGCAATGAAATAGAAATGTATTCCTATCAGACAGAGCGTGCGTAGGAATATGTCTCGGTTTACAAGCAGGTATCTTGAGAGATTAGAGTTGAGAACAGTCTTTTTTATCGAATACGACTGTCGAACATATTCCCCATATCTCTTGCGAAGAAGAAACATGCTTGCCAATGCTCCTCCCCATTGTGCTATCACGGTTCCTAAGGCTATTCCTTCAAGTTCCATGCCAATGCCATAGACAAAAAACAAGCTGGCAAAGATATTCAGAATGTTCTGAGAGATGGCGATAGCCATCGGTATGCGAGTGTTCTGCATACCGATATACCAACCGTTGAAAACAAAGAGCAGGAGGGAGGCGGGAATGCCTGCCACGCAAATTCTGAAATATTTTCCCACTAATTCCCGAACTTCTGGTGATGGAGCAATAAACTCCATTGCTCCCATGAAAATCAGTGGCGAGAGCACGAGAAGGAGTAGTGAGATGGCAACAGAAACGGTGATGCCTTGATATAGCGTCTCTGTTATCTTCTCTTTATTCGTCTCTCCAAAAGCCTGGGCAGTGAGTCCGCTGGTTCCCATTCTTAGGAATCCAAACATCCAATACATAATGTTGAAGAGCATGCTGCCCACAGCAATAGCACCTATGAAGCTTTGGTTGCCGAGGTGCCCAGTGATGGCGAGGTCAATCATGCCGAGCAACGGAACAGTGATGTTAGACACTATGCTCGGCACGGCAAGGCGAAGAATGTCGGTATGTGCTTTTTTCAATTTCTTTCGTTCGTCTTTTTCTTTACAATTTACTCTGCGCCCATTTTTCTTTACAACTTACTCTGCGACTTGATCTTCTGCCACTTCTCCCTTGCCACCTTCTGAAGGTCGGTAGTGGTGTCGTTCTCGTCTACAATCTCCACGCCGAGCATCGTCTCTATGACGTCTTCCATAGTCACTATACCACGAAGACAGCCGTATTCGTCGGTGATGATAGAGATATGTTCCTTGCTACCAATCATTTTCTCCCAGATCTCTGCAACAGAGGCATCTTCATGGAAAGAGATAATTGGTCGGCGGATGGAAGAGAGCGTCATGTCGAACTTGTCTTCCGCCAGTTTCTCAAGAACAGAAGCGCGGAGAATATATCCAGTGATATAGTCCTTGTTATCATCGTAGACAAGGATTCTTGAATACGGATTAAATTGTTTGTTCTTCTGAAACTCTCGCATGGTGGTGGTGGCAGGTGCTGAAGCCACCACAATGCTTGGCGTCATGATTTTATTGGCAGTGACATTTGCCGTGGTGAGGAAGTTCTGAATGGTGGTGTTCTCCTGAGCTTTGAAGATTCCTTCTTCAGTACCCACATGAACCATTGCCGACACCTCCTCTCGGCTTACTGTTGCCTGCTTGCCTTTTGTTGAGAACACCTTGGTGATAACCTCAGACATCTTTACAAGAGGGTAACAGATAACCACGAGAACCTGAATAATCCTCGTGCAAGGAATGGCGAGCTTGCGCCAATAAGATGCTCCTATCGTCTTCGGAATGATCTCTGAGAAGACGAGTATGAGCAGTGTGAGAATGGCAGAGATAACTCCGAACATCTCCTCTCCGAAAATTCTTGTTGACTCAGAACCAACTCCAGCTGCACCTATTGTGTGTGCAATGGTGTTTAGCGCAAGAATGGCTGCTACGGGACGATCGATATCGTTCTTGTACTCATGCAAAAGCGGTGCGAGCTTGTCGCCCTGGCTTTCTTTCATGGATATGAACGACATTGGTGTTGAGAGGAGTACTGCTTCGAGTATGGAACACAAGAACGATACTCCCAAGGCTCCAAGCAGATAGAGAATTAATAGTGTCATTAAATTTTATTGTTGTTTGAATTTTTTTCCTTTTCACCGCAAAAGCGAAGTGCCAATTCTTGAAAAAGAAATCAAAAAGAGTGGAGATTCTTAATTCAAAATATAGTCCTTTCCAGTCTGCGGAGAGAGGGTAGGGGGTTATCGCTTTTTCACCGGTTCACAAGAGAGACCGATTCCAAGCTTTTTAAAGATTTTTCTGTCGATGTCGCTGAGCATCACCGTGGTGTGTACCTGACAGCCGCGAAGGTTCGGAAGCTGCTGGAGAGCCTTTGAACAGTTCTCATCAGTATCGCTGAGCACAGAGAGTGCCACAAGCACCTCATCGGTGTGAAGACGTGGATTCTTTCCTCTGAGGTATGATATTTTTGTTTTCTGAATAGGCTCTATCATGTTCTGTGGAATGAGCTTCACATCGTGGTCTATTCCTGCGAGATGCTTTGTCGCGTTAAGCAGGAGGGCAGCAGAACAACCGAGTAGCGGACTGGACTTTGATGTGATGATTGTGCCATCGCTAAGTTCAATAGCTGCAGAGGTGTGTCCGCTCGCCATGCATTTCTCTTTTGCGGCACGCACCACACGCCTTGTGGCGAGAGAGATCTTTGCTTGTGTGAACAGAAGCTTTATCTTGCTAATCTCATCTTGGTTGCTTGCTCCGTCAGCAGCTTTGTTTGTCGCCTCATAGTAGCGGCGAATAATCTCCTGCCTTGATGCCTGACAGCATACCTCATCGTCGCTGATGCAGAAGCCAATCATGTTCACACCCATATCGGTTGGCGATTTGTATGGATTCTCGCCATAGATACTTTCAAATAGCACGTTCAGCACAGGGAATATCTCGATGTCGCGATTGTAGTTGATGGCAACCTTGCCATAAGCATCGTAGTGGAAAGGGTCAATCATGTTAACATCGTTAAGGTCGGCAGTGGCAGCCTCATAGGCGATGTTCACAGGGTGCTTCAGAGAAAGATTCCACACTGGGAATGTCTCAAACTTCGCATATCCGGCACGCACACCACGCTTCTGCTCGTTGTAGAGCTGTGAGAGGCATACCGCCATCTTTCCAGAGCCAGGTCCTGGTGCTGTAACAATCACGAGTGGCTTCTCTGTCTTCACATAGTCGTTCTTTCCGAAACCATCGTCAGAGGCAATGAGTTCCACATTGTGTGGGTATTCGTCAATGAGATAGTGGAGATATGTCTTTATGCCCATGTTCTCCAGTCGCTGGCGGTAAGAAACGGCAGATGGCTGACCGTTGAAATGTGTTATAACCACAGAGCCGACGAAGAAGTCACGTTGCATAAATTCTGAGCGCAGGCGAAGCACGTCCTCATCGTATGTGATGCCAAGGTCAGCACGCACCTTGTTTCGCTCAATATCTTCTGCGCTAATCACGATCACAATCTCTAAGGTGTCTGAGAGTTGTGAAAGCATGCGAAGCTTGGAGTCTGGCTCGAAGCCTGGCAACACGCGGCAGGCATGGTGGTCGTCGAAGAGTTTTCCACCTAATTCCAGATACAGTTTCCCGTCGAAATGGGCAATACGTTCACGAATGTGCTCCGACTGAATCTTGCAATATTTTTCGTTATCGAATCCTATTTTCATGTTTATACCTAACTTGTATATTTTATATATCTATAACAAAATGCAAAGGTACAATAATTTTTTCATATAATAACACAAAAAACCGAAAATATTTTCATTCTCCACTCGAAATGTAATATTTTCCCCGTTTTTATCCAGAGAACAACAAAAAAATTATAACCCACAACTCATAACTCAAAACTCAAATCTAAAACCCATAAAACTCAAAAAACCGACAGTTTTAACGAACTGTCGGTTTTGCCTGTACACCTGTAGGGATTCGAACCCTAGACCCACTGATTAAGAGTCAGTTGCTC
>CALZTP010000017.1 GCA_945829115.1 uncultured bacterium
GCCTTCTCTACCTGCGGCAATTCAGGTCTCAGCCTTAGCATCACCAACCTCTCCAATGCCGATATTGGCAGTTTTGCTTTTTATCAATGTACTGGTCTAAAGTCTATTGGTGGTACGGCATCGAGCATTGGTGATAATGCTTTCAACGAATGCGCAAATCTTACTACAATTGGCGACCTCTTAAAAAACATAACAAACGTTCCTATTTATGCATTTAAAAATTGCACAAATCTCTCTGGCGAAATCACTCTCAATGCCGCAATTACGAATATCGGTAAAGAGGCCTTTGTTGGCTGCAAGTTGACAACTGTAAGTTGCTTAGCAGCTATGCCTCCGACATTAGGTTATTACGTATTTGGTTATTATCCACCTACTTTTAAGGTACCCTACAATTCACTAAACAATTATCAGTCAGCATGGGCAAGTTCAGATATGACTATCATCGCTGGCGACCCTACATCAGTCACCACGGCAGCCAACTCTGGCTCTGACACCCATTGGGCAACATTCAGCAATACCTATTCAGACAGTGAGCTGAAAGTGAGTGCAGGCAAGACATTGACACTATATAATGCCACCGTCGCTGACGGACAACTGACCCTCGCCGAGCGCACAGGCACTCAGGTGGCTAAGGGAGAGGCTGTGCTCGTGAAGACCGATACCGAAACCGTCACAGTCACTCCTCTCGCCACAACAGACCTCGTGAAAGCAAAAGAAAACGACCTTCTTGCAACACCTGAATATGCAAAGATCATCACTCCGTGCGAAGGCTATAAGTACTATCGTCTGACATACAATAACGTTAAAGATAAGACTGGTCTCGGATTCTATTTAGGTGTGGCAACGGTTGGCGAAGTGAAGCACACCGATGGCACATATCTCAATGCCTCGCCCTACAAGGCTTATCTGAAGGTGAGCGACACGGCAGCCACAGAGCCTTCATCGTCAGCACCCGTTCGTGGCTTCGCCTTCCCTGACGATGATGAGACAACAGGCATCGGTGAGATAGTCGTCGAGGGCGATGCTGGCATCAGTGGCTCAGTCAATGCCGATGGCAGCATCTACAACCTCCAGGGTCAGCAGGTAAGTGCTCCAACGAAGGGACTCTACATCAAGAACAACAAGAAAGTAATAATCAAATAAAACAGAACGATATGATGAAGAAAAAGTATATCAAGCCAGAGATGAAGGTTTATGATATAGAACCTCAGCAGATACTGCAAGCTTCGACCGAAACTTACATACTTGGAGGCAGAACCGCTGACGACAACGAAGAAATGTGGTGACAAGTGTCACTGGATGTAGTTTTATTAGCATAACATTCCTAAAAGGCTCATGGAATACACCGTTATTCCGTGAGCCTTAAAAGGTACTGGCTTTTATGTTGCAAGCCAAGGGAATGGTTTCCAACATATAAGCCAGTACCTTAGAGTACCGGGGAACGATGTCACCAGATAAGTGGCAATCACATTGTTGCAGTAAGGAAAGTGGCGTTTCCGAAACGTTTGTAGACCTTCTCTCCCACGAGTTTCCCTTTGTATTTGTCTATAAGTTGAACGAGGTTCAAGCCCACATCGACATCGTCGGCAATACCGCGTTCAATGGCTACGCTCTCATGTCCAGATACGCCACTAATCTCCCACGATTCTCCGATATTCGGCTGGGCGGTGTAGATTTTCTTGAATGGTGCTATCTGATCTCCTCCCCAGATGGTGGTTTTCAGATAAGGTTCAAATTTGTAAGGTTTCATGCTTGTATTCTTTTTAGGTTCTTTTTTATAAAAATACGAATAAAGCAGGTTATTTACTTACATTCTCGTGTGAATCAATTCCCTTAGACTTCTTGAAAGATATTCTCCTATGCCAGCTTGCTTTTTATTGCCTCTGTGTTTGCTCGAGAGACAGGGATTTGCTTCTCTATCCCGAAGAGTTGTAGCTGATAGCCTTGCGGACGAGTGCTTAGTGCAACCACGAAGTCGAGATTCACGAGGAAGGCACGATGGCACTGAACAATGGTGTCTACGTTCTCTAAGGAAGCACGTATCTGTTTGAGCGTGATGCGGAGAGTTTTATGTTTTGTTTCGTTATCAGCGATATAGCAGATATCAGCATAGTTAGACATTGACTCCACATAGATGATGTTCCGAGGGGCGAGAACAAGAGTAGCGTCAATGCCCTGACCCTCTATACGCACCATCTGCTCCGTCTCTCCCCCACTCTCTTCTTGCCCTTCTTGAACGTTCCGCTCAAGACACTCCTCTTCCTCCACAATCTTCTCTTGTCGCTGTTCAAGGAGGAGGTTGATTGCCTTCACCTCATCGAGTTCGCTCTTCAACCTCAAATTTCTGTATTCAAATGTCTGGAATAGCATTACAAAGAGTCCTATTGCACCCACATACATGCTCATGATGCACCAGGGACGGAGTGTGAATGAGCCGTCGTAGTTATGCCAATAGAGAGAAGGATTCCCCGTGTGGAACCAACTGTTGAACGTTATTAGGAAGAAGCCGAGCAGAGAGGTTTCGAGTGCGAAGCCAAAGAGTGCAGAGAGGAAATATTTCCGAAAGCCGAGAAGTGTAACACTCCTTATTTTGAAAAGGTGTATCGTGAGTATATAGCAGAAGAAGGTTGTTATTGCCACGATGGTTGTCTGACCGAGGATGAACAGTATGCGCCCTTCCTGCAGTTCGTCTATTCCGAACGGTTGAATGAGTGCGAGGAAGAGAAGTACGAAAAGACTTATCTTCAGTGTTTCTTTCAATGAACTTTTATACATATTTTTTTTAGTTAGGTGTGAGATGTTTCTTTCTTGGCTATCGTAACACATCGAGCACAGATGTTTTTCTTGACATTGGCGATACCCATTTTCTTTCGTTTGCAAAATTACTCGTTTTCTCTGAAAAAGCAAGCGTTTCACACTGCCATTCGTACCAAATCGCCTGCATTTCGTCACATTTCATGCTAAAAGTCCCAAAAAGTGCCTGCTTCTGTCCCTACTCTTGCAGGGAATTCTAAAAACAAATAACTTCGCACTCGAAAATCTGCAATAGTAGGCAGATGTTGCTTTTCTACACACGTACATAAATATAATAAAAAAACGTAATACTAACTTATCACATCATTATGAGAACAATCACAACAGCATTCTTCGTTGCAATGGCATCAACGGTTTTCCCACAAACAAACGGGAACAGAGATATCAAGGAAGACTCACTCTTTAGAAGCGTGATGCTTCAAGAGGTAAAGGTCTCCGCTCCAGCAAAGACAAAGATGAAAGGGAACAGCATGGTGACGAGAGTGGTGGGAACAGCCATCGCCACTGCCGGAACAGCAGAAGATGCTCTGGCACGCATACCAGGCATGATGAAGATGAAAGGGGAGCTGCAGGTGATCGGGAAAGGTGCTCCTACATATTATATTAATGGCAGGAAGGTGCACGACCTCTCTGAGCTGCAGAGTCTCTCCAGTCATGACATAAAAAATGTGGAGGTGATCACAAATCCCGGGTCACAATATTCTGCGGAGGCAAATGCCGTGGTGAGGATAAACACTCTGAAACGACGTGGAGAGGGCTTTGGAATCTCTGTCGACATACATGGCGATGTTGCCCCTTCTTGTGGCAATGAACGCACCAGCTCTACTGCGAACATGAACTACCGCCATAACGACACCGATTTCTTCGGAGGTTTCTCTTTCGACAACAACCACCTAAAGCGCTACGATACAGAAGCCTCACAGACAACCTTTGGAGAGCGTTCTGAATCTTTCTCGCTTGCTGGCACCACTCACATGAGCCAACGCTACAACACGTTGAAAATGAATATCGGCATGAACACCATGCTTGGAGAGAACCACTCTATGGGATTCTGCATTGAGAGAACCGATAATATCAAGGGAATTGTTGACTTCAGCATGGAGGAAGATGTCTTTAGAAACGGAAGTCTTGAAGATCATCTCCTTTCAGACACACACACCAACTCAAACGGTTTGGACTCCTGGCTCGGGAACGTCTATTACAATGGGGAAATAGGCACCTGGGGTGTGGACTGGAATACAGACTATTACAAAACTTCTCAGGAAAGCAATGCAAACACTTTAGAACAGGAGTATGCTGGCGAGAGGACTGTTGTTGCCCACAGTGACGTGAGCAGCTGGATGATTGCCACAAAATTAGTTTTCTCACGCCCTCTTGGACGAGGCACGTTGCTGGCAGGTAGCGAGTTGTCGTTTGCAAAGAGAAAGAATCTCTACGAGATCAGTGAAGAGGCGATAGCAAACGACCTCTCTGAGGTGAAAGAGAACACCTACTCACTCTTTGCCGAGTACAGTGCGTTTATTCCGAAGGCGGGCATGCTCAGTGCCGGACTACGATTCGAGCATATCGATTTCTCTTACGAGAACCAGGTAAAGAGTAGTGAGAACCTCTCTCGCCATCTCAACAACCTGTTCCCTTTCGTCAGTTTTGGAACACGACTTGGAAAGGTGGAGACTCAACTGTCTTACAGTCTGAAGACTCGCCGTCCAAACTACTACCTCCTGCGTTCTAACATTGAGTATAACAACCGCTACACACTCTCGACAGGCGACCCAAAGCTTGAGAATGAGATACGCCACGATGTCAGCCTCAACACAAGATATAAATCTCTGGGACTTTCCCTGCAGTATATGTGCATAAGGAAAGGTATATACGACTGGACGTACCCTTACGACACGGAAGGTCGAGTGCTGATAAAATGGGTGAACTTCGAAGAGCCTATACATCGGTTCAGTGCATTTCTGAACGCTTCGCCAACAATTGGATTCTGGTCGCCGAACTACACCATTGGCATTCAGAAACAATGGCTGTCGTTCTCTCTCCCTGACCCTCGAGAAGCAGATGGCATGCGTACTGTTAGACACAACAAGCCACTCTTTATCATAAACACCAACAACGCCTTCCACCTTCCTGGGAGCAATAACGGATGGCAATTAGAGCTGAACTCAGAACTGCTCTCCTCGGGGCATTATGGGAATGCGGAGATAAAGAACTGGTATTGGAATCTTTCGTGTGCCATACAGAAATATTTCCTTAAAGACAAGTCGCTCTCCGTGCGTCTTGCCGTAAGTGATATCTTCCACAAGTCATACAACAACGTTCGCCTTGACCTTGGAAACTACATTCTCACACAAACGCATATACTCGGACAAGGCCGTGGCATCTACGACCTCCAGCAGGTCTCCCTCTCTGTGCGCTATAACCTAAATGTAGCAAAAAGCAAGTATAAGGGTACGGGCGCAGGAAAAGAGGTTAGAGAGAGAATGTAGGTTGCACAGGAACTGTATTATTTGAAAAAAAACTAATAGTTTTGGGAAGAGAGAGAAAAAGAATAACAGTGTTACTGCCAATGAGCAAAAACAAAAAAAGAGCGGAATACGGGACTCGAACCCGCGACCCTCGGCTTGGGAAGCCAATGCTCTACCAACTGAGCTAATTCCGCAAATCGGATGCAAAGGTACAGAGAATGTCTGGAATGTGCAAAAAAAGAGCGTTAATAAGTTTTAATCAGCAGATATTCTGTGCAGTTTGTGATTCTGTTTACGATGTCGGTGTGCATGAATTTTTACATAATCCTTGCACACCGGCTTAAATATGTTTAAATAATTTTGGTTTTTGGGAAATTGTTTTTATCTTTGCAAAAAGCAGGCTATCAACGGGGGGTAGATTACTCGCTGTAGCAATGAGGGGAAGGATGTTCTTTCTTCACTTTTTGACAAAGACAAAAAATTTGAGATATGTTGTTGAATATTACGTTCAGACTCATTGCCGCCATGTTCCTTGGAGGAGCAATAGGCATTGAACGGGAGTTCCGGTCAAAGGATGCGGGCTTCCGCACACACTTCCTTGTGGCTCTTGGAAGTGCGTTGTTTACTGTTGTCTCACAATACGGTTTCGGAATTGATTTGAAAGACTCGTCGAGAGTGGCTGCCCAGGTGGTGTCGGGAATAGGCTTTCTCGGTGCGGGAATCATCATCTTTCAAAAGAACATGGTTAGGGGGCTCACCACGGCGGCAGGATTGTGGGTAACGGCTGCCATCGGACTGGCATGTGGAACGGGGCTCTTCGCCATTGCAGCCATCACCACCTTTCTCGTGCTCTTCGGACTGGAGTCTCTCCATACGTTTATTCCGCAGTTAGGCAGGGCGTCTGTACAACTTGGCTTTTCCACAGAGTCTAAAAAGACGGTCACGGAAGTTCTGAATCGTCTGAAACAGGAGGATATCTCTATCAGTTCTTTCGAGATGAAGAGTCGCACCACGAAGTACGGTGAGGTGTTTGATGTCTCTGCAGATGTGCGCATAAAACGTGGTGGTCACAACGAGCGCATTCTAAACATCATCAATGAGTTCGATGATGTAACGATTTCAAATCTTGAGTAAAAAAGATCTTTTTTTGCAGGCACGCTGGCTATTCAAAGAAGTAGGTGTACAGAGAATTTCAATGAAAAAAATAATTCTATACACCTACTTTATTACAAGTGACTTTCTTAAGGATAACTATCTCTCTCACTTCATGCTAAACCAATAGGCTGCATAGAGTAAAGCACTGAGCACGAGGGCACAGATGAGGAAGGTGAGATAGGTCGTGGCGCGGCCATGTTCCTTGCGGAACTGACCTAAGCCTCGACCGTAGTTAATATTTTTTTCGTCATTCTCTCCACTCGTATGTGTATGTGGCGGTCAAGGTCTTGCCACTGGGACCAATAGCTCCGTTATATCCATCTATGATTAATTTTATTTTATCTCCAGCCCTCTTCCCCTTTGGCACATCACCAATAATCATTGCCTCGCTTGCGAAGATGTCTGGTTCGTTGTTGTTCATCTGTACGACTGGCAAGTTATAGCCTCCACACTTGTCTCTGTCTTCTTCGAGAACACGAATCTTGTTTCCGTCTATTCGACAATCTGTATAGCATTGACAGTGGAGAATGGGTAGAAAAATCACAACAAAAAATGACAAGTGACGTACAATGACAATAAGAAAAATTTGTTTTCAGTTGTTATTGATGTCGTAAAAATATGTATATCAACAACCACAAACGGGAAACTACATTTTTCATAGTGTTTTTTTACATTAGTATTGTTTTTAAAAAAGGAAGGGGTGCATCAAAACGAATTGTTTTGACACACCCCAAAAATGCTGTTTAGTCAGTTTTATTCTATTCCAAATACTTTGTATGCGTGAAGAGACCGTATGCCTTGCACTCATGCTCGTTAGGAATCTTACGCTTCCTCCAAGGCACAAGGAGCACGATGCCAGCACAGATGAGACTGCCGTAGAACGTCCAGCCAGCCATCTCTTTAATGGCGGTGAGCGTAGCCTGCACCTGCACCTTTCCCTTCAGTGACATGGCAGCCATGTTCTGCGCTTCTGTCTCACTCTTTCCCTGCATCTTCATGCCCATAACCGTGCGGTTGTAGGCTGCAGAGGTCTCAGGGTCCATGCTATCGTAGTCTTGTGCAAAACGGTGTACGTAATGCTGCTGACGCTCCTGAAGCACATTCGAATAGAGTGCAGAGCCAATGCCTGGAGCCACAATCATACGCACGGTGAGCATGATGCACACCCATGTTGACATATACTTGTAAGGCATTCTCTGGTTTGCGTATACAGCAGTGAGAGAGTAGATGATCATCATGCCCGTGGCACGGATTATGATTGGCCATTTCATACGCTCCAGCATACCGTCGTTCTGCACCTCGAAGTACATAAAGAGAGCATAGGCACCAAGAATGAGGAAACCAGCAGCAAAGAGCCATTTCAACTCTATCTTCTTTGCAGAGGCGAAGTAAGCCGCTATGAGACCGAGGAAATATCCCGCCAGCACCCAGTTTCCGAGCGTTGCGTTCTGCCAGTTGTCTATCTTCATTCCCACGCTTGTGAAGACATTCACGAACATTGCGCTGGAATTGAGAATCATGAGTCCCATGAAGAGTAAGATACCGCCCTGCACACTCTTCAGTTTCAGTGTGCTGAGGAAGAAATACGGTGAGCGGCGAGTCCATTCCATATATACGAAGGTGATGGTGGAGAGGATGCAGAGCACCGTAGCCCAGAAGATGTTTGGATGGCTGTACCAGTCGAGCACCTTTCCGTATACCATTATATATGCGAATGAGCAGCACATAAGACTGAAGATCACCACATTTCCGAACTTTGCGAACGAGATCGGGAATTTCCTTCCTGGGTATTTATGGTAAGGCATTGTGATGGAAATAATCAGAATGGCTATGAGCATTGCCGCCATCATGAAGTAGTAGGTATACTGCCATTCATAAGAATATGCCAGCCAAGCTGTGAGCCATGTTCCCATCTGACCGAGTAGCATAAAGAAGAAATAGACGGTAGGCATTGATGTTGTTTTCTCCACATCGAGCTTGTCCCATCCCTCTTCGTTGTCTGGTTCGCTTCCAGGAGTGAGGTTCTTGGTTGCCTCTATTCCGAAGGCGTATCGTATGAGAGTAAAGAGAGTGCACATCAGAAGCACCTGACGTACGAATCCCATGATAAGGCTGCAGAGCGCGAGAATGAAGATGCTGTCTGTTATGGCGCAGAAATAGCTCAATACGAAGAGTATGGAGAATCCCACCATCGACCACATCTTCTGTCGGCGTATGCACACCGACTCGTAGAAGAAAGGCGAGAAAGCTGCCATTCCAACGCTCGTCACGAAGCCTACGAATGATATGTGTTCTGACTGTATTCCGAGTCCGCCGATCATCTCACTGCTGTTCACCGTATACACGCCACTGATGGTCATGATAGGAATGAAGAGCAACATGAGGAATATTATTCCGAGCGGCTTCGGAACCCAGTCGTAAAACGGGAAGTTTTTGTTCATTGTTTTTTCTTTCATGCTTTTTGTGCATAGTTTTTTGGAGTGTATGGGTTTTTGTGCACAAAAAGATGATGTGTAAAAATAAGTTTTTGTGCACAAAATCTGAGTGCATAAACAGGCGAAATTAGTCGAGCTCAGCCTTTACGATTACCATCATTCCGGCAGCGAGACGCTTGTTGTCTTCTGGTGAAAGACCCTCGAAGTCAATGCGCACTGGTACGCGCTGCTGGATCTTTACGAAGTTTCCTGCAGAGTTGTCGGTAGGAACGAGTGAATACTTAGAGCCTGTTGCTCCAGAGATTGCAGTCACCTTACCCTCGAACTCCTTGTCGCTGAGAGCATCGACCGTCATGCGCACCTTCTGACCAACATGGAGGTTCTCAACCTGTGTCTCCTTATAGTTTGCAATAACCCATTTCTGTGTCTCTGGCATGATGTATGTGATTGTCTGTCCAGCATTCACCATCTGTCCCTCTTCGAGAGCACGTCTGCCGAGTTGTCCGTCGCAAGGAGCGAGCACCACGGTGTATGAAAGGTTCAGGCGAGCCATCTCCAGAGCAGCCTGTGCGCGCTCAATGGCAGCTGCTGTGTTTGCCTTACGGTTAGAGACCTCGTTTACTCCAGAGAGAGCAGCCTTCTGCTGACGTCGTGTTGCTTCGAGCTTCTTCTTTGTTGCAGCATATTCTGTTTCGAGCTGTTCAAGCTGAATAGGTGTTGCTGCTTTTCTCGCTACGAGGTTTCTGTAGCGTGTGATATCTTTTTCAAGCTTTGCGAGTCGTATTTGAATCTCTGCAATTCCAGCATCGTAGACAGAGGCTGTTGTCTGAGTGGTGTTAAGGGTAGCATCAATAACGTTTGCGCCAGCCAAGGCATCTTTGAGTGCTGCCTCTGCCTCCATAACTCGAATGCGGTATTCCCGGTCGTCGAGAACGAGGAGTGTGTCTCCCTTCTTCACCGTCTGGTGTTCCTGGAAGTATATTTTCTTGATATATCCCGAAGCACGGAGGTTTACAGGAGAGAGGTACTGCTCAATCTGTGCGTCGTTGCTTGTTTCTGTGCTTTTATAGTCAATGAAGATGCAAACAATCTTGATTGCTCCCCAGAGAAGGATTGCGAGACCTATTGTGCTTGCTATAATCTGTCTGCGACGCTGGCGTCTCAGTCTGGTGCGCTCGTCTTCAAGGGAAGAAGTGTTTAGGGTTTCTTCATTCTGTGGGTTGTTCTTTTTCTGTTCCATTGTAGTATTTCTGTTATAGATTGGGTTGTGTAATAAATGTTATGTGCAGGGGTGTTTTGCTGGGCAGGGCGTTGTAATGCCGCTGCGAGGGAAGTGAGGGGTGTAACGCCACTGCGGTTCTTTGTTTTACTGGGCAGAGGCGAGGTTATTTCACAAGAGTGTCAAGCTGCTTTGTTAGCTTCAGGAGATTGAGGTTCGCTACCTGATAGTTGTAGTGGGCGGTGAGGTAGTTGTTCTGTGCCTGACTGACACGCATCTCGTCTTGCAGAACTTCTACCATAGATACGATACCCTCACGGTAACGGTCGTTTGTTACCTTGCAGACATTCTCTGCGAGGGAATAGTTGTCTTTCTGCTTGCGGTAGTTTCTGAGGTTGTTCTCTAATTCTGTTGTTGCGTTGAGGTATTGCGCCTGCATGCCCTTCATAGCATCTTCGTAGGCAAGTTTGCTATTCTCAACGTCTATCTTCGCTTTGTTGATTCGTGAACGCTTATCGAAGCCATCGAACACTGGCACACGGAGCGAGAGTCCTAAGCCGTTGCTGCCATACCAATGGTTAGACGGTCCGGAGTGGAACCAGTTCTTAAACTTGTCGGTATATGCAGAGAACATCCAGCTGCCAGTGAGTGATAGAGTAGGCAAATATCCGCTTGCCACGATTTTCTTCTGCTTCTCGGCAAGTGAAGCCTTCTCCTGAAGAAGGAGGAGCTCATATTGGTTGGCATTGAAGCCAGTTGTGGCGGCAGTGTTCAGTTTCTCGGCATCGGCAGGGAGAACGGCAATCTCCTTTTCTGCTGGATAGTCTAAGACGTATTTCAGCATGTTGTATTGCTGTGTGAGCATAGCGCATGCGTTGTCGTACTGCACCTGAAGGTCTTCAAGGTTAAGGTTCACACGCTGCACGTCAACCTCTACAGCCATCTCGTTTTCGTAGAAAGCCACGGTGATGTCGCGGAGCTCTTCAAGGCGCTTGATATTGTCTTTTACGAGTGAGATCTGCTCGACGGTGTTTTGGGCAAGGTAGTACATCTTGCTGATTTGCAGAATAAGATCTTCGCGTGCCTTCTCGTAAGAGAGTTCATTGAGGCGGTTTACTGTCTTTGCCACATCAATAGAGAGGTATAGCGTCTGGTTGTAGAGAGGCATCTGGAGTTGGAATCCGGCAGAGGAGTTGAACTGCAGGGTTTTGGTGACATTGTACTGATTGCCGTATGCAGAGCCATCAGTAACAGAGACAGGAGGATTGAAATTGTCGTTGAAAGACGCGACTGCGTTTATCTGTGGCAAGAGTTTCGCACGATTCTCACTGATATTGTGTCTTGCCTTCAAGACCTCGTTACGATTTGTCTGTAACTTCAAGTTGTTTTCTATTCCGAGGCGCAGACAGTCTTCTAAGGTCAGCGTCTCTTGTGCCCTTACGTGTATCATACCTCCTATAAGGGCGCAAAATAATAGTAGTTTTCTCATTTTGGTTATATAATTATCTGAAATGATTTTTTCTCAATGGTAAAAAAAATAGAGTTGCTGGAACTCAGAGAAACTATCCCAAAAGGCATATCGCTCTGCTTTCCGGCTGCAAAATTACTGTAAATAATAACACGCGAAGTATTCACAAAAAGTCAAAAACTGTTCATATTTTCTTTTTATTGTTCATACAACCCCTCTTCTTTAAATATATCAAGTATGAGACATAAAAGAATGCTATCTCTTCTTATCGCGGAAAGAGAAGATATTGGCAAGGATAGTACCCGAGATGCTATGGTAGGCACAGCTTACCGCACAAGGAACCACACAAAGGATTGCCTCTGGAGTGGCAGAAAGGATTTCTTCGTTGGCAAAGAACGAAGTGGCAAGAACGGTTGCCATGCCTGCATTCTGCATGCCCACTTCTATTGATAGCGTTCGCCTCTTAGCAATTGAGAATCGGAACCAACGAGCCACATTATAGCCAAGGAGATAGCCAGAGGTGTTGTGGCAGAAGACCACCGCCATTACTAAGAAGAAGAGTCCGGCACCATGGATTATCAGCTGAGGCTTCACCTGTGCCACGACACCGCCTACGATCATTGCTAACGATAGCACGCTAAGTCCTGGCATTAGCTCCTGCACACTTTTGTAGCTCTCTTTCTTTCCGAGATAATAGTTGCAAAAAAAACCAACAGTAACAGGTAGGAGCGTAAGGAGGAGAATGCCGCGGAACATACCGATGGCATCAACTTCTATCCTCGTGTCTGCCAGCATCCACACCAGCCACGGTGTCATGACAGGAGCAAGGATTGTGGAGGCTGTTGTCATGCCTACAGAATAAGCCACATCTCCCTTACAGAGATAAGACATTATATTGCTTGACACGCCTCCTGGGCAGCATCCAACAAGAATGATACCTATGGAGAGATAGGCATTTAGTCCGAACAACTGAGTGAGCAGAAAGGCAATCATTGGCATAAGAGTATATTGTGCACATGCGCCAATGAGTATGTCTAACGGGCGACTGAAAAGTATTCTGATGTCGTCGAGACTGAGTGTCAGTCCCATTGTGAGCATTATTATACCTAATATAATACTTGCAGCATCTCCTTTCACCCATTCAAACAATACGGGGAAGAAAAATGCCATAACAGCTGCGAGAATAACGAACAGCGAAGATTTTGATGATAACAACTTGCTTATTTGTGCCAGCATGAGAATATTTGTTTATAGAACGATAATAGGTGCAATAACAGACACTGAGACTGAAGCGATAGAGTCACGAAAAAGGATTGTGAGATATGCAAACAGCCCATGGAAACGCACACAGTCTCAGCTCTTTCTGAATTTGCTCTGCAAAGGTAATAATAATTCCCGAAATTAGCAAATTTTTCTTTCTGCGCCTCTTCGCTTATCGTAATTTCATAAATGCAACCACTCTGACGAAGGTTCTTTTTTGATGGCGAAAAGTGTTTTATTTACCCTCAAAGATATAAATGCCGTTAAAAATGACTATTTTTAAGTTAACGCATGTTATTTAACACAAGATTTTTGCACGAGTGTGAAGGAAAAGTCTTAACTTCGCAAGCAGAAACCAATTATCTTAAATCAAGAAAACCTAAAAAACAAACCTAAAAGACAATGATAAAAGAGAAAATCTGTTACTACAGATACTTTTCTCTTGAGAAACAAACATCTTTACCCATATAAAAGAAGAAACGTAAAAAAACGTTACCCACGCACATATTCTTCTTTTAATAATAAAAGTGTTTCATGCCTTTTACGACAAGCACATATTGTTAAAGCAACAGCAGAAACTTTTCGTAATAATTCGAATTAAGAAAAACATATTACATGCCAAAATAAAGAAAATGTTTGAACTAACTTTAAAAATAACTAAAAATCTATCGACTATGCAAAGTACAAAGACACTTATCAACAAGAGTTTGCAGGCTTTGTTTATTGCCGGTACAGCGATGGCAATAGCACCTATGGAGGCTATGGCAGAGAATCTCTCGACGGTCGCAGTACAGACATCAGCACAAGCAAAGGTGATCAAAGGACAGGTAGTGGACCAGGAGGGCGAACCACTCCTTGGTGTGACCATCATGTCTACATCTTCTAATCAGGGAGCAGTGACCGACATAGACGGAAACTTCTCCATCGACGTATCGAAAGGCAATACTGCCACATTCTCTTATGCAGGTTACAAGAGCCAGAAGCTAAAGCTCACAAACGGTATGCGCGTGCAGATGGAGCCAGACCTCGTTGGTCTTGAAGACGTAGTGGTTATTGGCTACGGCACAGTGAAGAAAAAGGACCTCACTGGAGCTGTGACATCTATAAAGACAGAAGACATCACCGTGGCACCTACCACAAACGCCATGGAGGCTCTTCAAGGAAAGGTGGCTGGTCTGGACATTACCAAGTCATCAGGAAAGGTGGGCTCTGGAGTGACCATCCAACTTCGTGGCACACGCTCTATCTATGGCGACAACTCTCCACTCTTTATCATTGACGGTGTTCAAGGTGGCTCTTACGAAGATGTGAACCCTTCAGACATTGAGTCTATTGACGTCTTAAAGGATGCCTCCTCAACAGCTATCTACGGTTCTGCCGGAGCAAACGGTGTTATCATCATCACCACAAAGCGAGGAAAGGAAGGAAAGGCAAGAGTGAACTTCGATGCATACTACGGATTCAGCGGAAGCCCTAACTACCAGCATGGAATGATTGGCGACGAATGGCTTGCTTACCAGCGTGATGCATATACCTACACTCATGGAACAGCTCCTGCCGACGATGCTTCTTTGTTTGGAAATCCCGATTATTACAATGCCTATAAGGCAGGAAAGTGGGTTGACTGGGTAGACCTCATCAATGGCACTGCCACTCAGCAGAAGTACAGTCTCTCTGTCAGTGGAGGCACTCAGAAGACAAAGGTCTTCGCATCTGCCGCCTATACAAAGCAGGAGGGTATTATTGAGACCGATAATAGAAAGGTATACCAGATGCGTCTGAATATCGATCAGGAGCTCAGCAAATGGCTCACGGCGAGCTTCACATCAAACCTCAACTATTCAAACAACAACTCTGGCGACCGCCACACCTTCATAAACGCAATGAAGGCTCTCCCTCTCGGCGATCCATATACAGAGACTGGAGCAATCAACTATCAGTATCTCCCTGGTCTCACCACTCCTCTCGGTGACTTCATTGAGAACCAGTATGCAGAGAACGTGCGCAACACATATATCAACCTTGCAGGCTCTCTCTCCTGGACTCCTTTCAAGGGACTTACAGCAAAGACGAGTATAAACGCTATTCTCAACCACTCAAGAAATGGAAAGTTCCGCGGTGAGGAGGCAAATGCCACCCACCCTTCCTACGGCTCCGTTCCTTTTGCCGAGTCTTCTAACTACAACAACTGGGCATACAACTGGGAGAACGTGATCTCATACAACAAGACCATCGACGACCACTCTTTCGGTGGACAGCTCATCTCCTCATACATCGTAAACGAGAAGGAATACGCACGCGGATATTCAAATGGTGTGGCACTCGATGCTTACCAATGGCATCAGCTCAAGGGTGGTGATGCAAAGGCATATTCTGAATATCAGAAATGGCAGAAGCTTTCTTATGCTGTTCGCTTCAACTATTCTTACAAAGGAAAGTATCTCGTGAACTTCTCTAACCGTTGGGACGGAGTGTCATGGTTCGTAGACGACAACAAATGGGATATGTTCCCTGCTGTGGCTCTCGGATGGCGCATCAGCGACGAGGCTTTCATGCAGTCTGTAGCAGCTGAATGGCTCGACAACTTGAAGCTACGTGTTGGATATGGTGTTACGGGAAATGCGGGTATGCTCTCTCGCGACACTGAGAACGGAATCTCTGGCGGCAATGCCTATGCAACACAGTCTATACCTTATTATTTCACAGGAACAGGTATGCGTGACGGTCTCCGCTCTGATGTTATTCAGTATAACTCCTACGGTTCTAACACTCTCGGCTGGGAGAAGTCATACAACTGGAATATTGGTCTTGACTTCGCACTCTTCCACAGTAGGCTCTCTGGTTCTGTGGAGTATTTCCACACAAAGACAGACGGACTCCTCTTCAAGCAGCAAATGCCTATCACATCGGGAATCACTATGTGGGGCTCTCCAATCTCTACTTGGCAGAACCTTGCAGAAACGAAGAACTATGGTGTTGAAGCTTCTATCACTTCACAGAACATTGTGAAGAAAGACTTTAACTGGAGCACAACACTCACTGCTACTTGGAGCCGTGAGAGCATTGTTTCTCTCCCTGTCTCTACCGATTACTTCCTCGATAACGTAAACGGAAAGAACCTCTTCATTGGAAAGCAGATTAGTTCTCTCTATGGCTACAAATACCTTGGAATATGGTCTACTGCAGAGGCTGAGGAGGCTGCAAAATACGGTTCTGAGCCTGGTCTCATAAAGATTGAGACAGTTGAGAAAGACGGTGACGGAGGTGTACATGCATACGGAACAAACGACCGCCAAGTGCTTGGACATACTAATCCGAACTGGGTGCTCGGTCTCACCAACAACCTCTCTTACAAGAACTTCGACCTCAGCGTTCACATGATGGCACGTCTCGGACAGACAATCCAGAGCGATATGCTCGGGCGTTACACAGCTTCTGACGACATCATCATGAACCAGTTAGCAGGTGCCGACTATTGGACAGAGAACAACCAGGGTGCTTACTATCCTCGCGCAGGCTCAGCAAAGAAGCAGTCTGCATACTATTCTGCACTCACATACGTTGACGGTTCATTCTTCAAAATCAAGAACGTAACACTCGGATACACCATTCCACAGACACTGGTGAAGAAGCTCTGCATGGAGCGCCTGCGCTTCTATTTCACAGCCTATAACCCTCTCATCGTTGCTAACAGTCTTCTGAAGAACACCGACCCAGAGACAGGCGGTTCAGACTCTTTCCCAACATATCGTGAGTTTGTGTTCGGCGTAAACGTAACATTCTAAAAAAGCATATTCCTTTCTCTCCTAACAGTCTTTCCAAAGAAGGGTGAGAGGGATTGCGAATAGATACAATAATATATTTCTATAAACACAGGAAAAATATGAAAACAAGATATATCATAAACGCATTGTTAGGCGGTGCGCTGCTCATGGGTGGCGCAACATCGTGCACAGACATGCTTGAGGAATATAACCCTGGCGGTGGCACTATGGACCAGTATGCAGAGACAGACAAATATCAAGCGTTTGTAGACCAGTGCTACTTCGCCATGACAAGATACTTCTACGGAACAGCTGACGGTACCAGCTCTTGGGGAAAACCGCAGGCACTATCCGCAGGATATATGGCTCTCTCTGAGGCAGAGACAGACCTCTGGACTTCTGCAGCGAATTTCGTCACCAACCAGCAGAACTATTTCTGGTATATGGGTGGTGCGATGAACACAACATATACAGCAGGCTTTTGGAACTGTGCCTACGATGGCATTGGTGCCTGCAACACAGCCATCGACATGGCTAAATACAACAAGTCGTTCTCTGCCGAGAAACTGAACTCTTTCGTTGCCGAGGCTCGCATGATGCGTGCAGTTTATTACTTCAACATCGTTGAGCAGTTTGGAGGAGTGGTGATGATCACAAGCACGGGAGGCGAGAATATCACATACTCTCCAAAGCGTACCGACCCTCTGACCATCTACAACGAGGTTATCATCCCTGACCTTGAGTTTGCTGCTGAGAACTTGCAGATTGGTGACGATGGCTCTACAACTGCTCCTACACGTAAGGCAGCGATTGGTTTCCTTGCAAAGGCTTACCTGCAGAAGGTACGCTGGGATTCCGACAAGAACACTTGCTACCAGAAGGCGTTGGAGGCTGCTAAGAAGCTCATAGCAGACTGTGAGAGTGGCGGCAGCCAGTATAATACACACATGTACTCAAACATCGATGATGTCTTCGCAGAGGCAAACAACTACCGAAACAAAGAGGCACTCTGGAAGCAGCGTTGGGCAGTGGATGGAAAATCACAGTCTGGTTCCACTGGTCTTGCAAACCTCAACCGTAACGACGAACGCTTCAACTGCTGGCTCTCACACTTCGGAGCACGGCAGAACCTTGGTGAGGACCATCAGAACTGGGAAGGCTCTAAGGAAGGCGACTTCATGCCTACTCAGCATCTGCTCTCTCTCTTCGTTCAGGAAGATGGCACGCTCGACCCTCGTTTCCACAAGTGGTTCACAACAGAATGGAACTGTAACCGTGAGTCTGGATACGAATGGACAGAGTCTGACTGCAAGATCTACGGAAAGGATGCTTCTATGAAGGGCAAGAAAATTTCTAAGGGCGAGTTGGCAATAAAGATTGTGATGCCACAGGATGCTGACTATGCAGAAGAGGTTGCTAAGGCTGCCACAAGCAATTACCTCCTTGTTGACTATAAGAAGCTGTATAGCGACTCTCAGAAGGAGGTCATTGACCTTAATAGCGATGGTACGGAGAATCAGCTCAGATACTACTGGCCAGTGCTTAACAAGCACAATTCTTCAAACTATATCGTGGAGTCTTATGCAAAGTATCGTCTTGGAAACCTCAACGCAACATTTATCATGCGTACTCCAGAGGTTTACCTCATTGCAGCAGAGGCTGCACTGCAGTTAGGTGATGCTGGTTCAGCAAAGAACTACGTAAACAAGATTCGTCAGCGTGCTGGAGCCAAGGAGTTAGGTTCTGTTGACCTCCGCTCTATCATCGATGAGCGTGGCCGTGAGCTCTGCGGTGAGTACAACCGTTTCTTCGACCTTGTACGTGTTGGCTACCTTGACAATGCCAACTATCTGAACACCACCCACCCTGCTCTTGCTAAGTACTACAAGCCAGAGTATGTTCTCAAACCAATCCCACAGGCATACATCGACCTTCTCGAGAATGGCTCTGACTTCGTGAATCCTGGATATTAAGCATTTCTGATGTTCCAGATTTTTAATCACTTATGGAATTAGGGATTTTAATCATTTATGGAATTAGGGATTTTAATCCCACATAAATAAAACAATAGAACTCTCCTTGAGCAAACTATCAAGGAGAGTTCTATGTTTTGTGAGATATTGTTTCGGTTATTACTTCTTTCGCTTGCTTTTTCCCTCTTTAGGTTTACAAACTATTCCTTAAATCCGATTGTATGTAGTTCGCAGAGAGAAGCATCTGGCGTTTTAGATGAGAAAAGGAGGAATATGGCGTGCTTACCCTTCATATTCTTCAAAGCCGAAACATCTGCAGAGAGCGTTGTCATTGTCTGAGGCATTGAGGCAGACAAGGTTATTGAGCCAACAGTTTTTCCCCCTTTGCTCTTCCAAGGACTGTCAACCATAATCTCAATTCTTCCGTCTATTCCGAGAGGAAGCACAGAGAGAACAAGATGTAGAGAGGAGAGCGATGAAAGAGAATCGAAATTGAAGTATTTATACCCTACCACAGAACCTGCGGTGTTGTTCACCATAGGGTTATGGTTGTAACGGGGGTTGTAAGGGTCGGAGTATTTCCATGGCTCTCGCTCTTTCCCTTTTGAAAGGTCAGTATCATCGTAGCGTATGGTTTTGATATACGAGCCAGTGAAATACTTGTTGGGATACTCACATCTCACTGGGCGAGGACCAGTGAACCAACAGGCTATTCCGGCAGAATAAGTGCGGAGAGGGTCAAGACCGTTGATAGCGAAGCCTTCAGAGGTATACTCCGCCTCAGAAATCTCCACTTTTCCCTTTGGACCTTCCGTAACGTTCACCGTAATAGGTGCCACCATTGCCTGTCGCCCATACTCATCTATACCACTCTGTCTATGGTAGAAGACATACCACTGTCCGTTTATCTCACAGATGCTTCCGTGGGTATTGCAGTTTGGTGTGGCGGTAGGAATCACCTCGCCCTTTTCGTTTGTATCACGCGCTCTGCCGTCGATTATGGTTCCACCATAAGTGAATGGTCCGAGTGGATTGTTTGAATAGGCATAGGCGAGAGTGTAGTTAGACTCTGGAAGCCCAAACTCCCCGTCTCTTGTCCACCGGCTGTAAACGAATACATACTTATCTTTTATCTTCCTCATGGACGATGCCTCGAAGAAACGGAACTCTCCCGGCTGCTTCACTCCTGAAACCATATTCTCCACAACCTTTGTTCCAGGCTTTAGGGTTGCCATAGTCTCTGGGTCTAACTCCGCACCATTTGAAGTCTCAAAGCCCCAATATCCATAGATACGACCATCATCATCGCGGAAGACAGCTGGGTCGAACTCTAAGATTCCCTCCGTCATATTCGGATTCTCCTTACTCCAGTTAGAAGGAACAAAGGGACCGTCTGGACGCCGTGACTTTGCCACCATTGTTCGCCTTCCTCCTGCCATGTTGTTCGGATAGAGATAATACATTTTCTCCCCATTGCCATCGTAAGTCTCCACAATATCTGGAGCATAGAGCACATCACTGAGTCGGTCTTCAGAAAGCCATTCTCCACGAGCATTTTTGTTGACATCGAGAATCACGCCCTCAAAGCGCCAGTTCTGGAGGCTGTCAGTAGATGCCGACCAGCATACAAGTTCCCTCCCACAATATCCTGTCACCATACTGTCGTGTGAGCCATAGACATACACACGCTTCTTTCCTGGAAGGTCTGGGTCATCGAAGACATACGGTTCACCATCGGGTGTGTACTCCCATAATGGGAGATAAGGATTCTGCGCATTACCTTCTACGGCAGATGTCAGAAGTAACGAGATAGCAATTGTCTTTAGTTTCATTGTCTGATAAATACTGTTAGGTAAAAATATTGTTAGTAAATGTTTTATATCTTCATATCGCCTTCCTTTATCCATCCCTTCTTTCGAAGCGGAAGAGCAAAGAGTGGGGTGAGAATAGCAGGAATGATGAAGGAAATGAGAAGTAGTGCAACCCAATCGAGGAAAGAGACAACGTCACGACTTCCAGAAGCAATCTCTGCCATCCATCCAGTATAAACACCTATCTGTCCAACAAAGCCGCAAGTTCCCATACCTGACGAGATTGCAGGACCATTCATCTCCAACTGGAAGAGGCACGTTGCCAAAGGACCTGTTATGGCACTAACGAGAATAGGGGCAATCCATATACACGGATTCTTCACGATATTCCCCATCTGCAGCATGCTCGTTCCTATACCCTGAGAAACAAGTCCGCTCCACCTATTCTCTTTAAAGCTCATAAAGGCGAAGCCCACCATCTGCGCACAGCAACCTGCCAGTGCTGCACCACCTGCTAACCCAGTGAGTCCAAGAGCGGCACAGATGGCTGCAGAACTGATTGGCAGAGTCAGACATATGCCCATAACGACAGAGACCACGATTCCCATTACAAACGGCTGTTGGTCGGTAGCCCAGATAATCAGTTCTCCAACACTGCTTGCAGCATTTCCTATTGATGGGGCGAGAAGCATGGCGAGGGCAACCCCACAGGCAACGGTCACAAACGGTGTGACAAGGATATCCACCTTCGTTTTCTGAGAGACAAGCATTCCAAGCTTTGCACCAACAAAGGCAATGACATATACTGCCAACGGTCCACCAGCGCCACCGAGAGAGTTTGCCGCTGCACCAACAGCAGCAGAAGAGAACACCACGAGCGGTGATGCTTTCAACGAGAAAGCAATGGCGATTGCCATGGCTGGTCCTGCCATGCTCTTTGCAAAATTGCCAATCTCCACAAGTTCTGGCAGTTCTATCTGCTGTCCAAGTGTGGAGATTATCGTACCAATCAATAGCGATGCGAACAGTCCCTGCGCCATTGCTGCCAAAGTAGTCACTGCTTCCTTTCCGAGTATCTGAAAATTCTTTTTCATCTGTAGCACGTTTTCTTTACTATTGTCACGAGAGTGAGTGGGTGTGCATAGTAATAAATACCTAATGATATATGAATGCGTATACAATAAAAGAGAACCATCATGATGGACTGGCATCATGAAAGGTTCTCTTTCTGTATAACTTTTCTTATTACTTTATATTGCCCACCTTGATAAGATACTCAGCAATCTGAACAGCATTCAGGGCAGCACCCTTCTTAATCTGGTCGCCAGAGAGCCAGAAAGTGAGACCATTATCGCAGGAGAGGTCCTTGCGTACACGTCCGACATAGACATCGTCCTTGCCACCTGTGAAGAGAGGCATTGGGTAAGGAAGGTTCTCCATAGTCTCCTTTGAAGCGTCTGGATTTGCCTTTGTGCCAACACGCTTTGGATCGTCAACAAGTGTTACGCCATCGGCAGCAGCAAGAGCAGCCTGAGCAGCCTCAACAGAAATAGGCTCTTCTGTCTCTACCCATACTGCTTCTGAGTGTGCACGGAGAGAAGAGATGCGCACACACATTGCAGAGCAGCGTGCATCGGTGTGCATGATTTTCTTTGTTTCATTGAACATCTTCATCTCCTCCTTTGTATAGCCATTGTCGGTGAAGACATCAATCTGTGGAATAACGTTATATGCCAGCTGATATGCAAACTTATTAACTGTTGGAGCCTGGTCGGTTGCCAGTTCCTTGTACTGCTGCTGGAGCTCTGCCATAGCTGCTGCACCTGCTCCAGAGGCAGACTGATAGGAGGCAACATGTATACGTGTGATATGAGAGAGACGTTCGATAGGCTTCAGACATACCACCATCATGATTGTGGTGCAGTTAGGGTTTGCAATGATGCCACGAGGACGGTTGAGGGCATCTTCTGCATTGCACTCTGGAACCACGAGAGGTACGTCACTGTCCATACGGAATGCGCTGGAATTGTCGATCATCACAGCACCAAACTTCGTGATGTCTTCAGCAAACTCCTTGGAAACACCAGCTCCAGCAGAGGTGAACGCAACGTCTACTCCTTTGAAATCGTCGCCGTGCTTCAGCAACTGAACCTCATAGTCCTTTCCGCGGAAAGTGTACTTCTTTCCTGCAGAACGCTCTGAACCGAAGAGAACGAGTTCATCAATAGGGAAATTTCTTTCATCAAGGACACGGAGGAACTCCTGCCCTACTGCGCCACTGGCGCCAACGATTGCTACTTTCATCTTTTTACCTTTTAAAATTGGTTAGTAATTGTTTTTAATTATATGTATTTGAGTTGTTGAAAAATCAGTTATTCTTCCAAAACTCTGGGGTGAAGAGAATGAGCACAGAGAAGAGTTCCAAACGCCCAATGAGCATCATTGTGGCACAGAACCACTTGCACACCACGGGAAGCTCTGCCCACGACATGGTTGGACCGATTTCCACTCCAAGTGTCGGACCAACATTCGAGAGGCATGAGAGGCACATCGTTATGGCGTTTATCACGTCTATGCCTATTGCTGTGAAGAAGGTTGCCGAGATGAAGAAGAGTCCGAGGTATAGACTTATGAACGGCAGAAGCCTATTGCGGGTGGAGTTAGGAATGATGTTCTGCTCAACCCTCACTGGGAGAACAGCATTCGGATGTAGAATCTGTCGGAACTCATTCCGTATGATGCGAAGAATGATTACAAAGCGGATGCATTTCACACCACCTGCGGTGCTTCCTGCGCATCCTCCCACGAACATCAACACTCCAAGAATAATCCATGTCACGTGCGGCCACTGTCCAGCATCATCGCTAAAGAGTCCGGTGCTCGTAAGGAAGGAGACCACCTGAAAGAGTGCGCAACGGAATGCTTTCTCAAGTCCGTAGCCCATATCCTTCATAAGATACACCATCACGATCGCCGTACAAACGAAAATAATGGAGACATACAACCTCAGTTCGGCACTTTTCAGCAGATTCCGGAACTTCATCTTCGTAACGGTCATGAAGAGCAGGGTGAAGTTTATTCCAGAGAGGAAGCAGAACAACGTTCCTGTATATTCTATAAACGGCGAGCCAAAGAACTCGGTAGAGGCATTGTGCGTTGAGAAGCCTCCCGTGGCGGTTGTTGTCATGGAGTAGTTTATGCAGTCAAAGAGCGACATGCCTCCAACGTAATACATCACTGCACATGCTGCCGTCAGAACGATGTACACCATCCAGATGGCATGGGAGTTCGTAGAGAGTCGAGGGTGCATCTTCGTGCGAATTGGTCCGGTAGCCTCTGCCGAGAACACCTTCACGCTTCCGCTTCCCACTAACGATGGCAGCAGAGCAATCGTGAAGAACACAATTCCCAAACCGCCTATCCATTGCGTTATTGTTCGCCAGAACAGTAGTCCGTGTGGCAACACCTCCACATCATCAAAGACCGTAGCACCAGTTGTTGTGAAGCCAGAGATGGTTTCAAAGAACGCATCGGTGAACGTAGGCAGATAGCCTCCGAGAAGGTATGGGAACATTCCGAACAGTGAGAAGATGATCCATGTTGCGGTAACGAGAAAGTAAGCATCTCGCCTACTGAGTATGTTCGAGTCGTTTCGCCCGAAATAGCGTGCAATAGACCCTCCAGTGGCTGTTATGAGTATTGAGAGTAGGAATGGCAGTCCGTCAGACTCGTTGTAATACACCGAGACAAGCAGACAGAGAAACATCAGCGATGCCTCTAACCATAGAAGCGACCCAATGATCTTGTTTATTATTTTCCAGTTAAGCATAGACTTTTTTCTGCCAGAAGGGGGTTATTTGAACAACTGTTCTATCTTTCTGATGTTTACGTTATGTGAGAAGATCATAACCTGATCGCCAGCCTTTATCTGTGTCATACCAGAGACAAGCATACCATGACCGTCGCGCATAAGACCGCCAATAGTCACACCCCTTGGCAAACCAAGGTCTTTCACCGGCTTTCGAGTGATTTTTGAGTCCTCAGAGGCTGTCAGCTCTGCGACATCGGCATTTGAGGTCATTAGGAACTTCACGTTTCGAAGGTCGTCGTCGAGAAGCATCTGATAGATTCTTCCAGCAGCAATAATCTTCTTGTTGATGATGGTGCCGATATCGAGACTCTCCGCCATGGAGATATAGTCAACGTTCTCCACCTGAGCAATGGTTTTTCTAACACCCCTACGCTTTGCTGCAAGGCAGGCGAGGATATTCGTCTCTGCATTTCCCGTGAGGGCTACAAATGCCTGGGTGTTGGAGATATTCTCTTCTCGAAGGAGCGACATATCCCTTCCGTCTCCATGTATCACCATTACGTTGTTTTTGTCTATCAGCTCGTTAAGCTTGTTGCAACGCTCTTCATCACACTCTATGATTTTCAGATTCATATAATCCGGAATGGTGTGTGCAGTGCGCACAGCAGCCTTGTCGCCACCCATGATCATCACATTGCGAACGTCCTCATAGTCTGCCTTGCCCACAAGCTTTCGAATCGTAGGGATATACTCCTTGCGTGTCATGAAATACGCCAAGTCTTGGTCTTCCAGAACATCATTTCCACCAGGGATAATGGTCTCCTGCCCACGCTTTATCGCCACCACATGGTAAGGGTCAAGCGGTCCACAAAGCTGTTTGAGAGGGATATTTAGAATCTCCGCCGATGTGCGCATCTTTATGGCAAGCAGAACAAGCTCTCCGTTGAAGATATCCCAGCGTTGTCTCACCCATGTCATCTTCAAACCTTTAAT
Source organism: uncultured bacterium (assembly GCA_945829115.1). Classification (GTDB taxonomy): domain Bacteria; phylum Bacteroidota; class Bacteroidia; order Bacteroidales; family Bacteroidaceae; genus Prevotella. The sequence continues at coordinate 25,172 of CALZTP010000017.1, forward strand.
GATATCTTCTGCAGCAAGCACCTCCGGGTATATCAAGGCATCTACACCACATGCTGGGAACACCTGTGGAGTGTCAGGATTGATATATTCGAAATTGTCTATTCTCGCCACAGTCTTCTTTGCCCCGAGAGCCTTAGCAAGCACTGAGCATGTTATGTTTGTTGTTTCGTGTGGGGTAACTGCAATGAAGAGGTCTGCCCCCCTCACTCCTGCCGTAACAAGAGCATTTATGCTTGTTGGGGTGCTTGTAATGGTAAGAATGTCACATTCTGTTTCTAACGGAGCGAGCTTCTCATAATCAGGGTCTATGAGCGTGCAGTCCACCTTTTCTGAGGCAAGGAGCTTGGTGAGATGGGTTCCCATGGCTCCGGCACCAGCAATTACAACTTTCATTATATCAAAGTATTATAAACCTCACAAATAAATTATTTTCGGTCTTACCTTCATTGGTCAGACTTCATTATTTATGCCATGTACGAAATCATATCCCGACATGTTTTCTCAATTCCTTCCATGTCTATTCCCACGATTGCTTTCAACTCTGCAACGGTTCCGTGGGTTACGAAACGGTCTGGAATGCCGAGACGTGAGACAGGAAGATTGTAATGATGGTCTTGAAGCCATTCACAGACGGCAGAGCCAAAGCCTCCATTCCTCACTCCATCTTCCACGGTTACGATGGCATCGTATTTCTCAGCAACTTCTTTCAGCATTTTCTCATCGAGAGGCTTTACGAAGCGCATATCGTAATGAGCGGCACCTAATTTCTTGGCAACGGCAAGGGCATCGTTTCCAACCGTACCAACGGTGAGGATGGCAAGACGAGACCCTAAAGTGCCAGGAACAGCTTCTGCTAACTGCCTACCCTTCCCCACTTCTAACTTCTGCATCTCACAACGCCAGTCAACAAGGCTTCCTGCTCCTCTCGGATAGCGAATCACCCATGGCCCCTGACCTTCCTGTTGTGCGGTGTACATCATGTGGCGAAGCTCATGTTCGTTCATCGGAGCACAGATGGTGAGGTTCGGAACAGGGCGCAGAGCAGCAATGTCTAACGCGCCATGGTGTGTGGAACCATCTTCTCCAACAAGTCCTGCTCTGTCAAGGCAAAGCACAACGGGCAGTCGCATGGTCGCTACGTCATGTATGATATTATCGTATGCCCTCTGTGCAAAAGCGGAATAGATATTGCAGAATGGCAATAGCCCATCTTTCGCCATACCTCCAGAGAACGTCACGGCATGACCTTCTGCAATGCCAACATCGAACGTTCTCTCTGGCATTGCTTCCATCATGATGTTCAGAGAGCAACCCGTAGGCATTGCTGGGGTCACTCCCACAATCCTTGGATTTTTCTCTGCCAGCTCAAGGAGTGTATGTCCGAAGACATCTTGGAACTTTGGCGGCTTGGAGTCGGAAGCACTTCCAGTGTTCAGTTCTCCCGTGTCAGGATTAAACTTTCCTGGTGCATGCCAGATGGTTGGCTTGTCTTCTGCAGGCTTGTAGCCATGTCCTTTCACCGTATGTAGATGGAGCAACTTCGGACCGTCCATCTTCTTCAAAAGCTTCAGCACCCTAACCACCTCTGTGACGTTGTTTCCGTCAACCGGACCAAAATACCGTATATTCATTCCCTCAAACATGTTCTGCTGCTGGGCGAGAACAGACTTTAGGGCATTCGTGAAGCGAATGATTCCTTTCCTTCTGCCATCGCTGAGCATTCCCTTTCCTCGCATCCATTCCGCAAATCGGAAGCGATATTCGTTGTATGTCTCGTTGGTGTTAAGGCTGAGAAGATATTGCTTCATTCCTCCCACAGAACGGTCGATAGACATATCGTTGTCGTTGAGAATGATAAGGAGGTCGTTAGGCGAAGAGGAGACGTTGTTAAGCCCCTCAAAAGCGAGACCGCCAGACATGGCACCGTCTCCAATCACCGCCACCACATGACGCTTCTCATTGTGCAGCTTGGCAGCAACAGCCATTCCAAGGGCTGCAGAGATGCTGTTTGAAGCATGCCCGCATGTGAACGTGTCGTATGGCGACTCTTCTGGAGATGGGAACGGCTTTATTCCATTCAACTTTCGATTTGTATGGAAAGCCTTCCTGCGCCCTGTAAGCATTTTGTGTGCGTATGCCTGATGGCCAACATCCCAGACAATGCGGTCTTCTGGTGTGTTGAACACGTAATGAAGGGCAACTGTGATCTCCAAGGCACCAAGACTGGACGCCAAGTGACCAGGGTTCACTGCCAATTGCTTCACAATCTCATTCCTCAGCTCATCGCAAATCTGCGGCAGACTATTCAAAGGCTGGCGGCGAAGGTCGGCAGGATATTCAATATTGTCAAGAATCATATCTTACTCTCTTTCTCAAACTGTTTCTTTTTAAAAAAGGATGTCATTGAAATCAAGCATCACAGGCTGCTGAAGGGCTTCTTGCTGAAGTTTCTCGTCAACATACTTCTTTTCAACTACCAAACGGAACATATACTCACGAAACCATTCTGCCGTCATCACCACACAACCCTTCTGACCAGAGCCAGAGCCCCAAGAATTCTCTACCTTCCAAAAACGTGGCTTGCCTGCCTCGTCAAGGTCTACGGCAGAGAGCGTCATGGCATGTGAGGAAGCACTCTCTCTCGTTTGCAGGCGCTCTGCCTTGTTCATTGGGAACGAGGTTTCAAAGAGGTCGGCATAGTTGTAGTTGTCAAGGGAGTTGAACCCTCTTGCACGGTCAAAATATTTTCCGGCGTCGTAAGAGGAATACATCTTCTGCCCTCCCTTCAGCGAGGCAATCGCTAAGGCTTCTATCTCCTCCATCGGAAGGTTGAGATATCGCCAGTTATGGCCATCGTAAGCATGGCGGTCGTATTCTATCTCATAGACTTTATGATACTCATGTCGAGGGTCGTTCATAACCATTATGTAACGGTCTGAAAGTCCTGTTGCTCCACATTCCTTTGCAAATTCCAGAGGGGTGTAGCGCTTCTTCTCGCCCACAGTCTTTCCATTCTTGTCAACATGTGCATACTCAAACTCGGTCACTGGCTCACCATAAGCGGTGGTGAGAATGCGGTAGATATCCTTCAGCATTGCGGTCTTCTCGCTCTCTATCGCCGATGGCTTCTTCTTTGCAGCAATACTCTTGCGGAGTTGCAAACCATATTCTCGAAGCTTCGACTTAAGAATCTGGTCGATACGCTGAGTGTTCTCAGAAGAAAAGGTCTCGGGAGCCACACACTGAGGCACTAACCCGTATTTCTCAACAAGGTCCACAACGCCACAGAACGTTCCTCCATCTGAGAGTGGCATGCCAAAGAAGAACTGCACCTCAGGGTCATAGAGGTCTTTCTTTCCTGTGTCTATTATGCCCTGAAGCATGAGATTCGACTTTTCCAACTGGTCCCAGATGAACAATTGCCCTTGCGAGAACTCCACAACCTTCCCCTCATTGGCACGGGCGAAGTCAGAACGCAACACGTTCATTCCAGAGAACATCCAGCATCTGCCAGAACTTTTCTGGTTATGAATAGACTGCTGGGGGGTCTCTATAGAGAAATGCGCTGGAATGGGAAAGCGTTGCGCCTCGCCTTTTGCCAGTAACTGTATGTCGTTGTTTATCACTGCGTTGCGAACAGCCTTCTGCGCCTGAGTCTTCTCTGGCTGGGCGGTAATCTCTGAAAGCATACGTGGAGTGATGCCTCCTGCTTTCTGCGCATGCGAAATGAGTGCCATGCCACAGAAACACACCGTAAGGATTATCTTTTTATTCATAGTTTTCTATGTTTCTTTTCTGTACTTTATTATATAAAGGGCATATTCTGATGCAAAAGTACTAATAATTATTCATTTGGACACAATTATTAACTATCATTAACTATACATTTCGATTTTTCTATAAAATGCCTCACTCTCTTTCATTGCTTTTCAATCTCCTTTATAAACCATTTCGAAACCTTTTTCGTCTAAAGAAACATTAATTATTTTGCAAACTTGCTTGTTTATCAGCTTTTTTGTATAATTTTGCACTTGCACTTGAAAATAAGAAAAAACGAAACATGAAAAAAGCATTCTTTCTTCCTGCATTTATGCTTATGGCATTATCGTCTGTGGCACAGACGGTAGAGATCAAAAACATACGCCATGAGAGAATTCTCATAGACAACAGATACGCACCCGATGCGAAGGGTGAGCAACTGCTGGCAACATATCACCAGAGAGTCGATTCACTCATGTCACCCGTTGTGGGCTACACGGCGAAAGCAATGAAAGCAGCTTTCCCAGAAAGTGAATTGAGCAACCTCATCTCCGACATCACCGTCTGGGGCGGAAAGCTATATGCGGAGAGTCCAGAAATCGGGTTGTGCAACGTGAGTGGAATACGTGCGCAGCTGCCAGAAGGGGCTGTCACCTTCGGAAACATCAACGACATGGCTCCTTTCGAGAACCGTCTGAACTTCGGCACTCTCACTGGTCAGCAACTCATAGACCTCTTTACCTACGTGGGTAAAAACAGTTTTGGTTTTGGTGTTTCAAAAGGTGTGAAGATTGTCTATGACAAGGAGCGTAATCTGAAATCTGTAACCTTTAACGGTGAGGAGATAGCTCTTAACCGCAGATACCGAATAGCAACAATAGACTATCTCATGAACGGAAACGATGGCTTCCTAGAACTTAAGAAAGCAACATTCCTCGTTTCACCACACGACCAGCATGCCATTCTTCGAAACGTCATCGCTTCCTATTTCCGTGAGCAACAGGCATACGGAAAGAAGGTGGATGCGAATATCGAGGGAAGAATAGTAATAGAATAAAAAACGCCTACTCCTATGAAGAATATCATTGTAATTCTGTCGCTCTTCCTCTCTTTGAACATCTTTGCAGAGGAGAAAAAGGAACTGACTATACTCCATACAAACGATACGCACTCATGCATTCTGCCTTGGAACACAAACCTCGCTGACACAACTCTTGCTGGGCGAGGGGGATTCCTTCGACGCATAACAATGCTGAAGGAGGAGAGAAAGAAAGATCCAGAGCTCCTATATTTCGACTCTGGCGATTTCTTCCAAGGCTCGGCATTCTTCACCTTGTTCCGTGGTGAGGTAGAGATAAATCTGATGAACGAGATGAAGATAGATGCTGCAGCACTCGGAAACCATGAATGGGATGCAGGTATGGAGGGGTTGGCTAAACTTCTTCCGCAAGCAACATTCCCTGTCGTTTGTGCTAATCTCGACTTCTCGGGAACTCCTCTCAATGGGATTGTAAAGCCTTACGTCGTCGTAAAACGTAAAGGGTTGAAAATCGGAGTCTTCGGACTCAGTCCGCAGTTGGAGGGGCTGGTTGACAAGGGTGCCTATGGCGATGTGAAATATTCCGACCCTTCTGCCTGCGCAAACAAAACGGCAGCCCTTCTGAAGGAGAAGGAGAAATGCGACCTCGTTATTTGTCTCTCTCATCTCGGATGGAGCGAGACGGGCGACAAAGCTGTCATTCGTGCTTCGAAAGATATCGACCTCCTTCTTGGCGGGCATTCACATACGTGGCTGAAGACCTTGGAATATGTTGAAAATGCTGATGGCAGACAGATTCCAGTCAGCCAGAACGGGAAGTCTGCTGTCTATGTCGGGAAAATCATGATGGAAATAACTCGGTAGAGCAAAACTCCTTATAGAAAAGAAAATGACAAAAAGAAAACAATACCTTCTCGCTGCGCTCGCTATCGCAATGCTTTTCCTCTCTTCTAAAGCGGCCTTCGCCCAGGAGAGGAAAGTGGAGAACAGACCATATACCGACTTGCGACCGTTCCATTTCGGAGTAATCGTGGGCACGCATTTTCAAGACCTTGAACTGAACAATGTTGGTCAGATAATGCTCACCGACCAAGACGGACGTGAATATCAGTCGGTTGTCTCTGTCGACCAAGACAGATGGGACCCTGGCTTTCAAATCGGGGTCCTTGGAGAGGCTCGGTTAGGAACACATCTCGCATTCCGACTCGCACCAGTGCTCTATTTCGGAACAAGGCATCTGCAGTTCCTTAACTACAGCAAGCCAGCTGAAGATGGAACACCTGCTGAGGTTCGACAGACTCTGAAATCAGTCTATATCGGTGCTGTAACAGATATCATCTTCAGCGCAAAGCGATTCAACAACCATCGCCCTTACATCGTCGCAGGACTAACACCTGTTCTCAACCTCACCAGTCGCGACAACGACTATATCCGTCTGAAAAAGTCAGACATCTTCGCAAGCGTGGGAATAGGCTGCGACTTCTATCTGCCGTTCTTCAAATTCCGACCAGAACTGAAGTTCATGTACGGTCTTTCAAACAGTCTCGATAAAGGGCATGTGTCAAGAATAAAAGACGTGAACAAGCTGCCTTACGCTTCTGCAACCGATAAGACTCGCTCGAAACTCTTCTGCCTCTCTTTCTATTTTGAATAAGTAGGTGTGCAAAATTATTTTTATAATCCTTGCACCGCCTACTGCGCATTATCAGCAAGTGACAACAGTCGAGTAGGAGTCACTACACTCCTTTATGTCACATACTGATTCTGCATCACTAATCAATACAATCATTATAAAAATAATTTTGCACACCTACTTAAGGAGAAAAATGTTAACAATGTGTTAATCGATGTTTGTAATGGTTAAAATAAAGAGAAAACAATCATCATTTTTAGGTATTTCGATTATTCTTGTTAACTTTGCAGCAGTTATCTCACACAAATAGGTGATGGGAGAATTTCAAAGCTTTGTTTTCACCCCCACACAGAGCGAAAGAAAAACGCCTTAAAACAATACGAATTTTTCAGAACATTATTAATCAATAAAAACAGAACAGAAAATGGCTTACGTAATCAGCAACGATTGTATCGCTTGTGGTACATGTATCAGCGAGTGTCCAGTAGAGGCTATCTCTGAGGGCGATATCTACACTATCAACGCAGACCTCTGCACAGAGTGTGGAACATGTGCAAGTGTTTGTCCTAATGAGGCTATCAGCCTTGGATAAAACAAAAGCATACATATCTTAAAGTACAAAGCGACATCAATTAACGTTGATTGTCGCTTTTTTTGCTTAAAAAAGTGGTGTGCAGAATTTCTTTTATATGTTCCTTACATCGCCTATCACGCAAGATATTGGTGATAGGGAAGTGGGCAAAAAAAAGTTTTTTATGAGGAGAATATCCGCCATAATTGCCATCATCTCTATCTACTGTCTTCCCTCCCCAGCACAAGAAGCAAAAGCATGGGAGGAGATATACTCATGTCTGGCATACACTGACGATATTGACGCAGATAGCTGGGAGGCGGCATTCGAAACTCTCAGCACACTCGCACTCTCTCCTCAGAACATCAACGAGGCTACGCTCTCTGATCTCACTGAAATTCCGTTCATAACAGAGAAGCAGGGAGAGGAGATTCTTAGGTACAGACGCATGTATGGCGATATTGTTTCTCTTGCAGAACTGTCACTGATTCCTTCTCTCGACTCTCCACGACAACGCATTCTGCAAATGCTGTTCTTTGCTGCACCTTCTGAAAAGAAAAATGAATTGGAGTCTCTCCTTCCCGACTCTACCATGAAGGCTCTTCGAGACTCCATAAGAGGCAGCTACGAGGCAAAGGGCAGAGGGGGCAGGAAAGTTTCTGAGAAGCATTCACTGTTTTTCTCAATAGGCATTCCAACCTACAAAAGGGAGGGATATCGCGACAGCACATATCTCGGTAAGCCATATAGCCACACTCTTCGGTATACCTTCAACAGCTCGCACCTTCAGGCTGCTCTCACTGCCGCACAAGACGCTGGTGAGGAATTTTTCTCTGGGGCGAACCGTAAGGGTTGGGATTTCTACACTGGTTACGTAAGGCTGAAAAACTACGGTTGCTTGAAGAATGCAGTCTTTGGGCACTTTCAGGTATCTATGGGCATGGGACTGGTGATGAACAACTACTGGCGACTATCTCGTTCCTCCCTGCTTTCCTCTAATCCCAAAGCGCTTACTGCCGTTCGTGGACATAGCTCTCGGCAATCGTCTAACTACCTGCAGGGAGCGGCTGCCACTCTTGCCTTCCCTCTTGGTTCAAAAGAGTGTCAACTCGTGGTAACTCCGTTTTTCGCCATTCAGCAGGTTGATGCCATCATCACTCCTTCTGGGACTATTCAAAGCATTCAAACAACTGGCTATCACCGCACTCCAACAGAGGTCTCTCGTCGCAATAGCAGTAGTCAGACGGTCGTGGGTGGCTCGTTAGGACTTTCTTCAAAAGCGTTTTCTGTATCTTGTAACATTGTGCATGCCATATATCCCGACTCCTTAACCCCAAAGAAATCGGAACTGTATCGCTACTACTACCCTTCTGGGAAGTCGTTCACAACAATGTCGTTAGCCTACTCTTTCAAAAACAAACAATGGAACTTCTGTGGCGAGACAGCACTGAGCAAGGCGGCAGAAAAGCCAAAGCCCGCAAACGCTAACCTCTCTTCCGCTTCCAGTGGTTCAAACGGCGAAAGGGGCATAACAATCGCAACGGCTAATTCCCTGCGCTACAGCATAAACAGTCATTGGAAGGCTTTCATGCTCTACAGGTATTACAGCTATTCCTTCTCTTCGCCATTCGCAAACTCCTTCGGAGACATGAGCAATGCACAAAACGAGAGCGGACTGTATCTCGGAACCTCCACAACGGCAATTCCTCGACTCACTCTCTCCGCTTACGTTGATGCTGCCTATCACCCTTGGGCTCGCTATCGCTACAAAACACCGTCACGCTCTTTTGACGCAAACCTCCTGGCAAGCTACCACAGGGGGAGTCTCTCGGCAATCATGAGATATCGGTATCGGGAGCAACAGCAAACGGCATCGGCTTCTTTCTTCCCTGCCTTTAACACCGTGAACGGTGCTTCTCAGCATAACCTCTCCATGACGTTGAAATACAGCAATGGGAGATGGAGCGCATCTTCACAAACGCAATGCGCCGTGGTTCCTCAGCAGAAGGGTTACAGCGATTCTGTCAGTAGCGTCTCTAACGATAACACCCCTATCTCTGTGAGCAATCATGGCAATAGTGTTGGTTTCGCAACGCTCTTGGGTGGTGGCTATAGCGAAAGGAATATTGCCGTATGGTTGTCTGCGGCTTATTTCAACACTCCCAACTACGACTCTCGGCTCTATCTCACCGATCGTGCTCTCTCCTTCGGACAACTATCCTCTATGGTCTACGACCACGGATTCCGAGCGGCATTGCTCGTTGAATACTCTCCTTTGGAACGTGTAAAGGCATCGGCATCATGCAGCTCTCTGCACTATTTCTCTAAATCCACAATCTCTTCTGGACCACAACTCATAAACTCTTCATCACAGACAGATATCCGTCTGCAAATATCTTATTCCTTCTAACCTTCAAGAACATGAACAACTGTTGTAACATCCTTAACACCGCACTTCTGGAAAGGCAGAAAATCTGCGGAACACGAGAATGCATTCATTGCTTCCCGAAAGTGCTTACGTCTAACTATTTCCTTGAAAAATTGGGAATAATCGTATGTCGGGAAGGGGCTTTCACCTTCATCGTAAATGGAAAAAGGCATTCTGTAGAGAAGGGGCAGACGGTGTTCCTCTCAAGCGGAAAGACGTTCTGTGTGGAGAGCTGGACAGAGAACCTTTCTGTGGCGATGGTGTTCTACGACACTGGGGAACTTCGCGAGATTCTTGGCGATACGATCATCTTCATGCGAATATACTCCCTCTTAGCTCCCGACCATTGCGAGATCATAAACACCGCTGAGGAGAATGACCTCTGCCATTTCATCTTCTTGGCAGCCAGATACACAATCTGTAGGGAGTCTGAAGACTCTGCTCAAGAAAAGAACTCTCATTTCCCGATATGCTCCATATACGACGAACGGGAGAGAATCTCGCTCCTTCTTTCTCTCACCTATCGTGTCTGCTCTTTGTATAGCCGTAGGCAGGAGAGTCTGGAAAAAACCTTAGGGCGAAAAATGGAGATCTTCTCTAAGCTCATTGAGCTCGTTGAGAAGAACTACTCCACAGAACGTGGTGTGGCATTCTATGCCGACAAACTCTGCCTCTCACCGAAATATCTCACCACAATCGTAAAATCGGTATGTGGTTACACCGTTCAGGAGGTGGTGTTCATGGCTATCATCAGAAGGTGCATCTTCCTCATGAGAAACACAAATAAAACCATACAGCAAATCTCAGACGAAATGCACTTCCCAAACATCTCTGCCTTCGGAACTTTCTTCAAGAAGCAGATAGGACTCTCTCCACGTCAGTTCAAGACACGATAACACTGCGATATTTCATAGAGAAGCAGCTATCACCCTATTCCTTTTTCATATTTTGCGCAAATATACACATTAATTCCGATAATTACAAGGAAAATAGCAAAAAAATGGTTTCCATATTTCAATTTCTCTCGATTATGAGAAATATGGGTGCTACCAATAAAACATGTCAGACAACAATCTGCACTCGGCATAGTTCAAACAAGTTTGGCTCGCACTCGTTGGCATGATATCTCGGCATAATTGCTCAAGCAAGCTTGGCAAGTTCTGCTCTCGATTTGCATTT